>JAEXTB010000061.1 GCA_023453725.1 Bacillota bacterium
TCATGCGGCCCTACGCCCTTTTTCGGCGCGCCCGTCACATACACAAGCACCACCTCTGGCGTATCCACGTCATAGGTGTTTTTCAAGAGCTGCTTCACAATCTCCGGCCCGCCTTCGCCCACGCCCATGGTGCCGATTGCGCCGTAGCGTGTGTGGCTGTCCGAGCCCAAAATCATGCTGCCGCAGGCCGCCATCTCCTCGCGCGCATACATGTGTATGACGCTCAGGTTGGCAGGCACATAGATGCCGCCAAATTTCTTTGCGGCAGAGAGGCCGAATACATGATCGTCCTCGTTAATGGTTCCGCCGACAGCACAAAGCGAGTTGTGGCAGTTTGTCATGGCATAGGGCACGGGAAAGGACTTTAGTCCCGAACCGCGCGCCGTCTGAATCACGCCGACATAGGTGATATCATGGGAAATCAGCTGGTCAAACTTGATATTGAGCTTATCCGATCTTCCAGAATGGTTATGGGCACGTAAAATAGAGCTTGCAATTGTCCCCTTTCGGGCCTGTTCTGGCGCGGGAAATCCTTCCCCGCCCGGTACGGGAACGCCATCCTTTAAATAAACGGCTTGCGGTGAGAGTGTAATCATCGTGTTCCTCCCTCTCATTTGGTGGATCAAAACTTTTTAGGCGTAACGCCAATTTCCCTCTAGTGTAACAGCTTTTTTGCAAGGCCGAAAGGGGGCTTCTTCGCAAGCTCGACCATGCAAGGGCTAAATTTGTGTATAATTATACTATTCAGTTATTATTATTTCAATATATCTCTGCAGAAACCTTGCGACATTTTGCAAAAGCTACAAATATGTCGCCAAATTCCGTTAATACGAAAAAGGCACGGGAATTGTCCTCCCATGCCCACTCGAATTTTTATACATTGTATTTTTGTATACAGGATATTGTTTCCGGTGTTTATGCAGGCGCTATTTCTGCTCCGCCAGGTACGCAAGAACGCCTTGCGCCGAATGTTCATACGCAGAAATGAAATGGCTGGGTTCTGAAATATCCCCCAGCGTATGGGCATCCGAATCATAGAGCACATGGTAGCGGGAGATCTCCACGCCAACCAGCGTAAACTGGGCGCAGACTTCAATGGAGGTAAACGCCAAATTCGGCGGAAGAAAGCCTAGGATATGCAAAAGCGAATTTGCACGCCGGTTGATATGGGCTGGAATGGGCACGCCGCCGAATGCCCGGCAGGTTGTTACCACCTCATCGATTGAGCGTGTTGTCGATTGAAGCAGCAGGCGGGGTTCCGTGCCAATGACATTGTCTTCTTTGTCCATAATCAGCTGATCGCCAAAAAAGGACGGGCGGTTCTCTATATCGGGAAGGCTGTCGTACACCCAGTTTCCAAATTCCATTGCGGGATCAAGCGAAGGGAACAATGTGAGCACATGCACCTCTTCGCGGGTCTCCACCTCAATGCCGGGGATAAAAATCAAACCGCGCGCATCCGCTACCGCCTTCACGGCCGGCAGATTACGCGCGCAGTTATGATCGCACACTGCTATGACCTGCAGCCCCTTCAGGTACGCCATGTTGACGATGTTGTTTGGCGTCATGTCCGCACCGGCGCAGGGCGAAAGGCAGGAATGAATATGGAGATCCGTCGCCAGCTTGATCATAGGCTACACCGAAGGGATGCCCGAAGCCGCCATGAGATGGCAGAGCTCGAACGTCGTCTTTTCGCTCAGCAGCACGGCAATGCCTTCCTGCGCCGCCTTTTCCAGAGAAGCGGGCTCGGGCGAAATGCCTTCAGGGTGGATGATGCACGCCATTTCATGCAGGGTTGCCACCGCAACCACATTCATATGCGTCTGCACCGTCACCCAGGCGCAACCAAATACGCCCTTTGCCATCACCCAGCTCAGCAGATCGCACGCATAGCCTGCACGCACTTCAGTGTCCGGGCAGGGCTGCGCATAGCGCGCACCAAGTATAGTTGCCAATTCCGAAACCAGCATAGTGTTCCTCCTTTTCTTTTGATGGGGCAATTGAACAAATGAAATCAGCCGCGCTTTTCAGCGCTTGCAAGGTCGGCCATTTCCTGCGCCAATATGCGCAGCTTATCCCGCAGTTTGAATATGCAGTCCATCTCCACCGCCTGCCCGCGCACGATATCTTCCGCAAGCGTGCGGCAGCTTGGCGAACCGCAAGAGCCGCAATCTAAGCCCGGCAGTGTTTTTACAATGACCTCCATACGGTCCATCATGCGCATGGCTTCGTTGACATCGTCCGAAAGCTTTAATATGCTGCGCGGTTCAAACCGTTTGCTGTAACGGATCATATCTGAATTGACATACTGCTGGATATGCTGATCCCGCTCCAGGTCCGTACGCGGAAAGGCGTTTGCAAGCCTGCGGTTGCGGTTCTTTGCAACAAACTGGTTTTCAAAAAGCAACGGGCCGCCCACGCATCCACCCGAACAGGCGGATGCCTCGACCAACAGGAGCTTTTTGAGGCGTTCGTTGTCGATTTCCTCCAAGCACTGAATGACGTTATAAATGCCGTCCACCGCCAGGTAATGCTCCGTCCCCACGGCGGAACTTAGTCCGCCCACCACCGCTGTGCCAAGGCCGTACGCGCCCGCAGGATATCCAACCTCCCGGTGCGCGCCGCCCTCACCCATGTGCTCGAGCAAGTGCGCATACAGATCGAGCAGCGAAAACACACCGTTGACGTCGCTTTTTTCAATGCCGAGCGGGCTTTTGATATTTGTCATGCGCGCGGCGCAGGGAGAAATATAATAGCAGCCCACGGCTTCCCGCGGGACGCCCATTTTCTTACAAAATTCAGTTTTCGCTACGCGTGCGGAAATCTCCATTGCGGAGACGAACGGGGAGAGGTTATCGATCAGATTTGGGAACATGGTGGTGACAAGGCGCGGAATAACGGGGCAGTTACAGGAAATGACGGGATAGTTTGCTTCACCCGACCTAAGGTAAAGCCTGAGCGCCTCCGCCTCAATTTCAGCGCCCCGCGCCTCTTCATAGATCGCGTCAAACCCGAGCGCGTAAAGCGCCTCAAACAGGTCCCCAAGGTCGCCCTGCAGGCGGAATTGAGAGTAAATGGGCGCACATGGGACAACAATGTTGTATTTGAACAGGTTGAGTTCACCCACGGGCGTCGTCACGGCAGTCATGGCATGGTGCGGGCAGGCGCGCAGACACTCGCCGCAATCAATGCAACGCTCATCGATGATGACCGCCTTGCCCCGCTGGACGCGGATGGCCTCGGTGGGGCAGTTTTTGATGCAGTTGGTGCAGCCGACGCATTTTCTGCGGTCCACCCGGACCGAATGCTTGTACAACATGCTACGATCCTCCGTGATTGCCTTATGTTGTCCCGGAAGCCCCGTTTAGATAATACCTCGCTTCAATGCGCGTACCCTTGCCAAGCTTGCTTTCAATATGGAAGCTGTGGGAATGCCGCCGGATATTCGGCAGACCCATGCCCGCGCCAAACCCAAGGTTGCGCACGCTTTCGGGGGCAGTGGAATACCCTTCCTTGAGCGCAAGCTCAATATCCGCAATTCCCGGGCCCCCGTCCTCGCTGACGAGTAAGATCTCCTGCGGGCTGATCTCAAGGCGCATCGTGCCGCCGATGGAATGAATGATGAGATTCATTTCCGATTCATAGGCGGCAATCGCCACATCGCGGATCACCTGGGCGGAAATGCCCAATTTCTTTAAAGTTGCTTTGATTTTGCTTGAAGCGTCTCCCGCCGTATCAAATTCGCCATGGGCAACGGGAAACGTCTGCACAAAAGCCGCGCCCATACCTCTACCCTCTTTTGCAGCCGGTCAGGCCTGCGCCATATAGCATGCCGCAGCATTCATAGAGCGAGAACTCGGTGCTTAAAAGCACGATGTTCTGCTCTTTGGCGCGGTCTAAGATTTCCGCATCCACCGTCTTTCCGGAAACAAATACCACACAGGGAAGTTCAAGCATTTCCGCGGTACGTATCACATGCGTATTGACAAGGCCTGTCAAAAGCAGTGTTTCCGCGTCCATAAACGCCAGCACGTCGCTCATCAAATCTGCGCCAAAAGCCGAAGTAACCTCGCGTGTAAGCTGGCCTTCGCCGCAGAGCACGCGCGCATTTAAAAGTTCCGCCACCCTGGCAATTTTCATCCGTATCCTCCGGTGGAACTAAATTCACGCCATAGCGGATACCTGCTGTGCGAGCGTCGCATAAGCGTGTGCAATATATAGATGAGTGTACTTCATTTTCGAGGAAAAATCTATAAAACTTTCGGTTTCATAGCCGGAAAGGTCCGTAAGCGCCTCCTCATATTTGTTGAAACACTCTTCCATGGCGGTTAGCACCGCGTTGCCTGCCGTACCCCCTGTAAGGAATACCTCTTTTGCGGTTTTGAGTTCATCGAGCAAGGCCGCGGCTTTGGCCTTACCATCCGCCGGCTTCTGCTGCTCCTTATCAAAGGCAAGGGAAGCTTCCGCCATTTTGCCTTGCAGGGAATTGAGCGCGGTAAACCCATCCTTAATGCGCGCAAGCTGGCCTTCGGTTGCCGTAACGCGCAGCGTGCTCATGGGTGCAAGGAATGTGTAGAGCGCGCTGTCCAGACCTTCCGTCTTTAATTGCTCGCGTACCTGGTCAAGGCTTTCCCGCTTTGCGTATGCCGCGGCAAGCACACGATATTTTCCCGCATCTTCCATCACATATCCGCCTGCGCCCCGCTTTTTAAGCGTGTCCGCCTCGGCATCGGCATTGGCCTGCGTGCTGTACACGCCCATCTGCAGCGCAAAGCAATCCATCGCAGGAAGCTCTACTTCCCCGGTTACGGTCTCGCCGGAGGCTTCATTTACGCCCTGCGTCTGCTCAGGCAAATCCGTTGTCCCTTTGGGCGTGGCCGCGGCGGGAGCCGCCTTAAGCTGGCCATCCACCCACGCGAATACAGGGGCCACCACATTTTGCGCCACCCATGTCCCTGCCGCAGAAGCGCTGACCAGGTATACCACCGCAGCAATTACAAGCAGCGCTAAGATCGCTTTTCCCGCACCCCCGCCTTCCGGCGCCGCATAACGTCTTCTCCGCTTTCTCCGCCGAAATTCCATACCTTCTTCCCCCTTGTCCGTGTATAGTACAAGGTATGTTGTGGCGGACAAATTATGCCGCCCACCAAAAGCAGGAATTGAAGCATACAACATGCAAACGGCAAAAACGCCGCCGGCCAGGGCATTTTCCGCTAACAAAAGGCCGCACCCAAATTGGGCACGGCCTTTCTAATTCCTAAGTTATAACCTGGTTCTTGGTCTGCGGCGCTCCGGTTTCTTCTCCTGGCGTTTTTCCTGCTGCGGCAGGACTTCATAGGGCGCATCCATGTTTGGGGCCGCGTCTTCCGGAAGCCCATGCGCCTGTATGATGGGCGGCAGAGAGC
>JAEXTB010000062.1 GCA_023453725.1 Bacillota bacterium
AGGCCACCGTGTGCTATGACTGGAGGCTGCCGAATGCAGGACTCCCTTAGGAAACTACTCTCCGGCAATGCGCAGCACGCGCTCCGCCGTATTTTCGTCGGTGATCAGGATATCGAGTATATCGGCACGCAAAGCGCCCAGTATGGAGAGCACCTTGTGGTCCCCCGCCGCCATGCAGATGACCTTGCCCGCATCCCTGAGTTCCTGCTCGCTGATGCCGATGATGCGCTGGTTGTACTGGTTATTTAAAAACTCGCCACGCATGTTGAAGCGGCGCGCGCCAATATCGCCTACCGCCAGCGTAGGATCGGATTCAAACTGATGTATGGCCTCTTCGGGATCAAACTGAAGCTTGCTGTTATAATACTCAGGCGGCGCGCCAACGCTGACCAGCGCCACATCCAGCGTACTCCATTTTTCAATGATGGGCTGCATATACGCGCTCTTCATATGCAGATTCTTTTCCTCTATCGTCTCAGCAAGCGCTGGGGCATACATAAAGGACGGCAGACCCTGAAGCTTTTCGGCCATCATGCGCACCATTTCGTTAAGCTGGTACTCCGAAGCGATGCGGTTGGTTCCGCCGATGAGCGGAATGACGTGCACGTCAAAAAGATTATCCGTATTGCGGAAGGCGGACATGCATTCATAGCAGGTCGTGCCCCAGGCAACCCCCAAGGATGAGTGGCTGCGGATTTCTCCGCCCGCAATCACCGCGCCCTGTGTTGCAACGATTTTGGTCAGTATCCGCTGGAGCTTGGCGTTGACGGGGATGACAAAGCATTTTTTCAGCCCGAAACGCTCCGTCATTTTTGCCGAAAGCTCGTCGTTGTTGATTTGGGGGTTCTTAATTCTGATATCGACAATGCCGAATTCCCTTGCTTCCGTCAGTATCATGGAGACGGCGGAACGCGACATGCCAAGCTGCTGCGCGATTTTTTCCTGCGTCAGGCCATCCATATAGTACATCTGTGCAGCCTGCACCAGAATGTGTATGTCATGTCTTGTGTCCAACTGTTTACCACCTTAACACAAATATTGGTCGTCATAGCCTTCGTCATTTTATCTTATGCCCATTGGATTTGTATGTCAAGAATATTTCATGACAAAAGTCAAAAACCCGCCACGCAAGGTGACGGGAATAGTTTAGGATTGTTCTTCCGCCCATAAGGGCGCAAGACAGCCAATCGTTTTTTGATAAAGCGCGTATTTCTGTTCATAGAGCGTTTTCTTGGATGGATCCGGCTCGCACACATAGGACGTTTTTGCAAATACGCCCGCGGCTTCAAGCAGCGATGGAAATACACCGGCCGCTACCCCCACGCACATGGCCGCGCCCATCGTACCCAGTTCTTCCCCGCCCGATACCTCTATAGGCAGTTGCAGTGCATCCGCAAACATCTGCACCCAAATCGGTGATTTTGCGGCACCGCCCGCTATACGCACGGCCTGCGGTCTGTCACGGTAACGCAGCAGCCGCTCTATATGCGTCTTGTGTGAAAATACGACGCCCTCGTATATGGCGCGCAGCATGTGGGCCTTATGATACCTGCCGTTGAGGCCCAGGAAGCAGGATCTTGCCTCTACCTCCACGTTAGTTCCATACAGGAAGGGCAAAAATATGACGCCGCATTCCTCCTGCATTACGGAACCGACCAGAGCGTTCGCGGCATCATATACGGTTTTCCCCTGCGCCTCCATCTGCGTTCTTTCAAATTGCAGAAAATCCTGCACAAACCATTCGAGGTTGCTTGCAGATGTGGTGCTGCCATCCATCACCAAGTAATAGCCGTCAATGCAGTAAGCGGATTTGAGCATCAGGTCACGAGCCAAAGGCGCCTGCTTGCTGATATACTCATTGACGCTCCATGTCCCCGCGATCAGGCAAAGCCTGCTTTCATCCGTAATACCCGTGGCAATGGCACAGGCGATGATATCGATCATCCCGCCCGCGACCGGCGTGCCCGCAGGCAGCCCTGTCTCTTCCGCCGCGCGTGCCGAAATGACGCCGCAGATCCCGCTTGAGGGTAAAAGCGGCGGAAAAAGGCGGATACAATCTGGGATCTCCATCGCCTCAAACAGGCTTTCGTCATAACGCAGGCTACTCTGGTTGAGCACGCCCCCAGCTGACGCATTGGTGATCTCGGCATATGCCTCTCCCGTCAGACAGAAGCGGATATAATCATTGCAGCCGAGCGCCCACTTCGCTTTTTTTATGGCATCCGGCTCATACTGCTGTAAATGACGAAGCAGCGGGCCCGGCTGACCGGCATACGCCACGAGCATTGTCTTTTCAAACATGCTTTGGATTACGCCTGTTTTCTCAAGCCGGCGGATAAACGCCTTTGCGCGCACATCGGTGGAATAAATACCGTTTCTTACTGGCCTTGCATCCGCATCCACCAAGTACAGGCCGTTGCCATGCCCCGAAACCGAAACGCCGAGAATATCCGCACTGTTGATGCCCGCTTTTTGTACAACCTCGCGCAGTACGGCGCAATTCGCCGCCCAGAGCGCTGCCATATCCCGCTCCACCTCGCCATTCGTGCCGAGTATGGGCCGGATGCCGGTACGCGCACAGGCAAGCGCGTTGCCGCACACATCGTAGAGTGCGGCTTTTACCACCGTCCCGCCATTGTCCAGCCCCAGCAAATACCGTTTGCTCATACTCGCTCCTTTTCAGGCTGAAGGCGCGTGCCGATGTCGCTTAGAGCAGATCGGCAGGCGAATCCACCACTTTGATGCGCTTCTCTTCCGGTATTGTCTTACATACGCAGTCATTCACGTACGCGCGTTCAGGCAATGCGCACAATATATGTACTTCGCCGCAGCCATACGGAAATCCTGCCTGGTGCCATACGCCGGGCCGTGTGACGACAAGCGTACCTTTGGGGATCAGGAATACTTCCATGCTGTCCCACGGCTCTTCGTCTTCCTGACAGGCGGGCGTCACATGCATCAGGTAATCGCCATCCAGACAGAGGATCGCCTCACAGGTATGGTTGTGATACTCCGCATTCTCAATGAGCCATTCCTCTTTGGCGCGCACCACGCAACAGGAATACGAAACCATATTGGTGCTGCCAAGCGTCTGCTGCACCATATCACGGTAAAACTCCACCGGCGGTTCCCCAAAGCGGACGCCTCCCGGCGCAAGAATACTCGCATATGACCCATACGGCGCGAACGCGTCTCGGGTCAGAAGCCGATAGCCGATTGTTCTCATATATTCCCTCCGCCTAGAAGGAAGCCTCGAGGACTTTACGCACATCCTCCGCCGATATGGGCGCTGCAGGATCAATCTCACAGCCGCCGCTCATATAGCCGATGGTGCCTTCAATAATTTTATCAAAGTCCTCACGCCGCACGCCCTGCTTGGAGAGCGGGGTATCCATGCCGATATCCCGGATCAATTCTTCCACCGCCTGCACGGTTTTTTCCGTCGTCCAGCCTTCGGGCACAACGTTATGGCCGCACAGCCAAGCGCCGATCCGTTTGTATTTATCCGGGCTCTTATCCATGCTGTGCCGCATTGCAGCCGGGGTCATGGCGGCAAGGCTCTCGCCATGCACAGTGTTGCAGACGCCGCCCACTGCATGCGCCATCGCATGGCACATGGTAATTA
Organism: Bacillota bacterium; assembly: GCA_023453725.1. Classification (GTDB taxonomy): domain Bacteria; phylum Bacillota; class Clostridia; order Christensenellales; family CAG-138; genus JAEYLA01. The sequence continues at coordinate 3,626 of JAEXTB010000062.1, forward strand.
CCGCAATGGCGATGCCGTATCCGGAGAAGGTATCCGCAAGCGCCATCATGACGCGCGCCTCGACATCGCTTCCATCCTCAACTACCCTGCGCAGGTATTTGCCCACCAACTTGATGGATTTCTCGCAGTATAAGTCGGAGAATGGCGTTGCGCTCTTGCTGGTATAAGCCTCGATCGCATGCGCCAGTACGTCATATCCGGTCGACGCCGTCATTTTCTTGGGAAGGGAGACCATCAGCTCCGGGTCCACGATGGCAACCTTTGCAAACAGCAGCGGGGAACCTGCGCCGGGCTTTTCGCCGGTTTCCGTATTGGTAATAACGGAATAAGGGGAGATGTGGCTGCCGGTGCCCGAAGTCGTCGTTACGGCAATGATGGGCAGCGCCGCATAAATCGGCTTTTCGCCCATCCAATAGCGCCATAGATCGTCCCCGCCCTGCGCTACCGCTACAGCGATGCATTTGGCCGCGTCAATCGCGCTGCCGCCGCCTATGCCAATGATGACATCGCAATTCTCCCGTTTTGCAAGCTCCGCGCCGACAAGCGCCTCATGCAGATGGGGGTTCGGGGATACGTCGCAGAAATACACGCTTTCTACGCCCTCGTTGTGTAAATATCCCTCAATTCTGCCCACCAGCCCGCTGGTTTGGAAGAACGGGCCTGTCGTCACGAGGAGCGCTTTTTTCCCATGTGCTTTTACATGCGTCCCGATTGTTTGAAGCTTTTTTAACCCAAAGATGACGTTCACCGGTACAAAATTCTCAAATTCCAACATACTGTCCACTCCTTTTCCTATTTCTAATCGATAGACCTTTACACACTCAGGTCATGCTCCCGTCAGGGCGGTGAGCGTCCTCGCTTCTTCCTGCTTGCTCAGCAGAAACTCCCTTGCCCTTTTCACATCCGGTATGGAGTTGAGGTCGTCATCCGACCACATTTCCACCACGAACGGTCCCTTGTAGCCGATGCTATCAATCAGCTTAAAGAACCGTGTAAAATCCACAATTCCTTCTCCAAACCCCACGCGCCTGAACTCGTTTTCCCGCGTATCTTTGAGGTGTATCGCCGCGATATGGCCGCAGCCCACATGAAAATCCGCCTCGATATCCACCTTGCGCGAAGAAAGATTGCCAATATCCGGGTACACGCTCAGCCAGGGCGAGCCAATCTCCTTGATATAGGCCATGATGCTTGCGATGGAGCCCATAAGATCCGTATCCATCGTTTCTATGGCCAGCATGACGCCGTAACGCGCGGCGTTATCCACACATTCTCTGAGAGATTGCGCAAACAGCGCCCGCGTTGTCTCATCCGACTCATTGTAGTACTCGTCGTATCCGGCAAGCTGTATGACGCGCACGCCCACCCCGACAGAAAGCTTGATGGCAAGCTTAATCAGCTCCACGCCCTTATCCCGCACCTGCTTTTCCCTGCTGCCAATGGGAAAGCGACGGTTGCCGCTTAAGCACATTGTCAAAACAGGTACGCCCGTCTTTAATACGGCATTGCGTATGGTTTCCTGCGTCTGCTGCCCCTGGTACAGCCTTTCGAGCCGTCCATCCGACTCGTCTATGCTCATTTCCATAAAGTCGTATCCCGCATACTTTGCAAATGAAAGCTTTTCTTCCCATGTCAGATAAGCGGGCAGCGCCTTTTCATATAATCCGAATAAATTCACCGAATCCACAAAAGCACCTCAAGCATACACTTATTGCTGCAAGCCCTAATAGGACATTCCCATGCGTCCTCAAGTCCAACACTCGCTGCGCGTCCTGCTACGCGCACACCTTCTGCCTGACCAGCAGATGGTTGAGCGTTACCGCCAGTATGAGCACCGCGCCTTTGGCGAACGCCTGATAATACGGCTCGATCACCGTCATAAGTCCGGTTGTCATGCACATGATGATCAGCGCGCCGATGACCGTCTTTGCCACCGAGCCCTCACCGCCTGTGAACGCCGTCCCCCCCAGCAAAACCGCAATGATACAGTCCGTTTCCATGCCGTCGCCCGAAAGCGGGTCGCCCAAAGACATATAACTTGCCCGCGCAAATCCCGCAAACGCCGCGAGCACACCCACGATGCCATATAAAATCCAAACAATTTTTACGGCGTTGATGCCGGAAAGCTCGGCGGCGGTGCGATTGCCGCCGATGGCCGCTGCGTATTTGCCCAGTATGGTTCTTCGCTGCACAATGACGAGTATGGCAATGAGCAATAGCGCTACATAGAATGCCGCGGGCAAACCAAGCAGCAGGGGTTTTCTCGCATAATCGTTAATATAGGCGGGCATTGTCTGCACAGCCGTGCTTTTGATGGCCGATACACCATCGGGCACAATCAAAAGTGCGGCACCTTTGTACACGTTGAGCGTAACCAACGTGGCAATAACGGGCGTAATCTTGAGCCGCATCACCAGGTAACCGTTGATGAACCCGAGCACCGCCCCCAGCACCACCGTAATCGCCATAGAAAGCACGATGGGAACGCCGTTTAACACCAGCCATGAGAACACCACCGCGCTCAGGCTCATGGCGCTGCCCACGGAAAGATCCATTTGCCCGGAAATCATCAACAGTGTAAAACCGCCGCTGAGCGTCATGATGGGGATCGACATGCGGACGAGGTTAATCAGGCTGTCGGGGCTTAAAAAATGCCCTCTGCCGAATAGTTCGACCTCATCAAGCCGTATTACCGAAAAAATGACGACGATCAGCAGCAGCACAACATAGATATAGGTATTTTTCGCTATCGTCTTCCAGCCTGCCCTCTGGCGGCGCGGACTGCAGATGGGATCTGTCATGTCAACTCTCCTTCAAAATTGTCGCCTGTTTGTGTTACCCTTTTCTCCTATTTAGTGCTATGCCCTGCGCAAGAATAGCAAGGAAGGTAACGACACCTTTGATTAAAAACTGCCAGTCGGGCGAGAGCAGGAGCCCCGTCGCCGCAGAAGTAACGACAGAGAGTATCAGCGCGCCAATCACCGTCCCCAGCACCGAACCAAAGCCGCCCGAAATGCTGGTGCCGCCCAACAGCGCAATGACCAGCGCATCAAACTCATATCCCAGCGCGCGGTTAGAAAGGCCCGCCTTGTATTCTGAAGCCATCAGCACCCCGGTAATTCCCGCGAGCAACGCGCTCATCAGGTACAGCAGCGTCAAATGTTTTTCCACCTTAACGCCGGAAAGCCGGGCAGCCTCCCTATTTGCCCCGATGAGGTAGGTGCGTCTGCCAAACACATATTTCTTCTCGATCACTACTGCGATCAAGACCAATACCACCATAATGAGTACAGGCAGTTTCACGGATGTTCCGGGAACGGCTGCATTGCCGATGATGCCGAAGCTGTCGGGCAGGTTGGTGTTTCTCTGCGCCCCAAGCGCAGCAATCTGTGCAATCCCGCGGGATATGGACATCGTACCCAGCGTGACAATAATGGAGGCAACTTTGAGCCGGGCAATGAAAAAGGCGTTGATTGCACCGATACAGCCCGCACATAGCAGCGTCAGCGCTACCGCCGAGCCATAGGGCAGCCCCAGCCCGCTTGCGAGCTCCATGCCGCCATTCGGACTTTGGCAAAAATAAACGGACAGCACGCCAGACATGGCAATTATGCCGCTCACGGACATATCAAAATTCCCTGTAATCAGCAGGAACGTTACGCCGATGCCCAATATGATGACATGCCAATAATTCGTCACCAGGTTGAGCATATTGCGCGGAAGAAAAAAGTTGGGAACAAACGCGCATGCGATGGCAAACAGCACAACGAGCACAATCGCCATAAACAGCGTAATATACGCATCATTGCTCAGCTTTCCTTTTATGGACTTCGGCATCAAGTTGATTTCCACTACTGAGCCCCTCCCGTTACAATGTGAATGATGGTTTCATAGTTGATGTCGCAGCCGTTCTGCAGACTGGCCTTCATTTCCCCGTCATAAAGCAGGTAGATGCTGTCGCACAAATTTACAATCTCGGGAAGTTCCGAGGAAAAAATCATGATGGATTTTCCCTCCCGGGACAGCTGGCGGATGATGTTGTATATCTCGCTTTTTGCACCCACATCTATGCCGCGGGTTGGTTCAT
>JAEXTB010000102.1 GCA_023453725.1 Bacillota bacterium
ATACAGCTCCGTCATAAACGCCTGGCAGAAGCGCATGATCTCCCCATCCGACTTCCCGCGTGGGTCAAAGTCCGACCCACCCTTGCCGCCGCCGATGGGCAACGTCGTCAGGCTGTTTTTAAACGTCTGTTCAAAGCCAAGGAATTTCATGATGGAAAGGTTGACGCTGGGATGAAAGCGCAGACCGCCCTTATAGGGGCCTATCGCGCTGTTGAACTGGACGCGGTATCCGCGGTTGACGCGGGTCTGATTGCTGTCGTCCACCCAAACCACGCGGAATTCAATCACACGCTCGGGTTCCACCATGCGCTCCAGCAGTGCCATCTTTTGATACTCGGGATGCTTATCGATGACCACCTGGAGAGAGCTGAGGACCTCCTCTACCGTTTGCAGGAATTCAGGTTCGTTCGCATCGCGTTTTTTGACCTTGTCGATGACTTCCTGAATATAGGTGTTCATATTGCCAATCCTCCGTTAGAATGTCGCCGCAGTTCACCTTTGATTGCAGCGCATACGATGTGCATCTTTATCATACGGCGCTGTATATGTGTCTGTCAATCAATGTTCCTTCAAAAGAAGCTGTTTCCTGCATTCTATATTATTTACTGCACCGAAGCTGCATTTATAAACAGCCTCCTATTTTCAAAATAATCCCGTATATACTGATCATCCTCTTTTTCTGCGGTTCCAAAACGGACTTGCAAATGCATATTATCCTGCGAAAAGGAAGGCGCATTATAACCTGGCGTCAACGCATTAACCCGCCGTTTCGTCCAGTGAGAACATCTCTTCCCCGGCCTTAATTCGATTCACAATTCCATCCTGATAATACACGATGCAGGTTTCCCCACCTCTGAGCCGGTAAATGTCCCCCCATAAACCGGAAAGCGTACCCTCCGGCTCTCCATACCGCTCATGGATTTGATCGTACGTCAACCCCAATAGCGTGGTAAGGTTCTCCATATCGGGGAACTCTTCTATCCCATCGATTAACTCGTTCCCTAAGCGGTTCAGCTCCTCGCAAGGCCCGTATTTCGTGCGGTACCCCTGCCCGTCGATCACCAGAAACGGATTGTAGGCCACAACCGTCAACTGTTCACCCGATTGCATCGTCAGGGTATATTCCATAGCCTGCCCTGCGTAGTCCTTCCATTCGTCACTCCTTTGATAGATCACGACGCTTTGGATGATATCCGTGATCTTGGCGATCATGGCGGCGTCCGTAACTTTCCTTGTGACGTCCGGCGGTCGGCCAGTAATGTCGATTGCTGCAATTTCCTCCGCTTTGATCGCTTGGAACGGCCTGTGAACGCCGCCTATGAGCAGTGCAATCAGAATGAGCGCCGCGATTGCTGCTCCATAAAGCAGCCATAGCTTCTTTTTTCCCATACCCTGATCCCCTTTTTTAGAGTAGACGTTTTTTGTTTCCATTCCGTTCCACTTTTTTAATGAGAAAGGAGCCTCCCGCGTTCGCGGAAGGCTCCATGGCTAGTTTTATTATTCGTCTTTGCCTTTTCCAATCTGAAGTATGCCGTTCAGTACAATGCCGAACAGGGACGCCGTGGCAATGGCTGGAACCTGCACACCGAATATGGGGATCATGCCGCCTGGGAAACCATAATGCCCACCCAAGCCGATGACGAGTATGGTGGCAATTACGGCAAGATTGCGCGCAGAGAACATATCCACATTCCGGTTGATCATAATGGCCACGCCCTGTGCACCAATCACGCCGAACAGATAGATGCACGCGCCGTTTATGACGGCGGAGGGGATGGTGTTGATGGCGTTGGATACCGGGGCGATGAAGGAGATCGCCATAGCAAGCACAGCAGCTGCGCCCAGCACCCAAGCGGAGAAATTCTTTGTGATAGCCATAGTGGAGAGATTTTCACCGTAGTTGGTGCCGGCAGGGCCGCCGAAGAGGGAGGATACGATGTCGCCCACACCGTCGCCGATCAGGTTCAGGCCGAGCTTGCCTGCGATATCACGCTTGGGCCTGCCCATTTTTTCCGCAAGGTCGTTGACATAGATATCAAGCTGGAACAGATGCGCGGTCGATTCGGGTATCGTCGCAATTGCGATCGGCATAATTGCGAATACTGCCGTCAGATTGGGCATAGGAAGCGTAAAGTGCGGTACCTGTATCACAGTCCCGGTGAATACCTTTGTAAAATCGACCAGCCCCATGGGGATGGCGGCAATGTAGCCAACAAGGATACCAAAGAGTATGGAGAGCTGGCCGCCAACGCCCTTCAGATAAACAGAGAACAGGATGGTCGCCAGCAGCGTGATGAGTGCCGCCGCCCAGGCAATGCTGGAGGTCGCGCCGGTGGCCGCATCAAACGCGCCCGCGTTTGTGATTGCCGTACCCGCAAGCGAGATACCGATGACCATCGCAATGGGGCCTGTGACCGTGGGCGGAAGTACCTTTTCAATTTTATCAATACCGAAACGATTTACGATAAGACCGGCAATAATGGAGACCAAACCTGAACAGATGATACCGAATTGTGCTTGAGAGATCAGTGCGTCGGAAGCGGTAACGCCGAACTGTGCGCCTGTAATGCCAACAATTGCAGCGATGTATGAAAAACTTGAGCCGTAATAAAGAGGGATTTTTCGTTTGGTGATGAGAAGGAAGCAGATCGTCGCAAAGCCGCTTGCGAATATTGTGGTGGATACGTGGAAGCCGGTGAGCAATGCCACTAGTACGGTCGCCGGGAACATGACGAGGATCTGTTGGAGCGCAAAGAAAATCAGTTTGCCCGTAGTTGGCTTGTCCTCCGGCAGATAACCGAGGACAGTCTTAGGTTTTTCCATTTGTAATCTCCTCTCAAATTTCATATGTTCAGGCGTTTACCACGCATGTAACCATACGGTAAGCCATTCTTAAAAGGGGCATATGCCGTGCCTCCTTTTGACCTCGCGTAAGTATACCAAAAGCATGAATATGATTTCAATGCTCAAACCAAAAAACCCAGAAATATATTCTTATATCCCTATAACGTTCAGTGATGGGTAAACGCAACCATTCCATCCGGGCATAATGTTCCCGCATCATCGGATTTTTCCTGTGCTGTCTATACGCCGTTCATGCATAAAGAAAGCCGCCCTGTAAAAAAGGCGGCAAAACTTTTGGTGGAATACTATACGAGCTCCAAGACAACCATTTCGGCGGCATCGCCGCGGCGGGGCCCGAGCTTGAGGATGCGGGTGTAACCGCCGCGTCCTACTTCACGGCTGCGCTTGTCGTACTTGGGTGCGAGTTCGCGGAAGAGCTTTTCCACAACGGGATGGGCCTTATCCGCAGTGCGCTCGTTGTACTCGGACTTGCTTTCCTTCTTGGACTTAAACTCGGGCACATCATAGAGATACGCCATGATCTGCCTTCTTGCGTGCAGCTTGCTTGCTTTGTCGTTATGAACGTCCCGTTCCACGATCTGCTGCTTCTCGTTGCGGGATTCCTTCTTCACGGTTTCGCTGTTCTGATATTCGTTGACGGCGAGCGTGATCAGCTTCTCTGCGATGGGGCGCACTTCCTTTGCACGGGTCTCAGTGGTAATGATTTTGCCATTCCAGATGAGCGCCGTGGTGAGGTTGCGCAGCATAGCGACGCG
>JAEXTB010000202.1 GCA_023453725.1 Bacillota bacterium
GCGTACGGTGGACAAGGATTTTCTTCAAAAAAGCGAAGAACCGCAGATAACCGAACTCTCCGGCGGGCAAAGCCCGCAAATTGACTGGGGTTTGGAATACGACTCGTTTCATAGCTACGAGGAAACCGAGCAAATGCGCTATGCGGCTTCCGGGCAGGTGAAGACGCAGGATGGGAGAACAATCTCCTTTGCGCTTGAACTGAACCTCTCGCGCAGGTATTATGAACAAAGCGGCGTAAGTCTGCGCATGGGTTCGCGCCCAAGGACAGATCCGCTTGTGATTGCCTATGCGGGCGCCGCCCCGGCGCTGAGCAGCCAGAAATATGATTTTGACCTCAATGCGGATGGGATTGCCGAGCGCATTTCTTTTGCTACGGCGGGGAGTGGATTTCTCGCGCTTGATAAAAACGGCGATGGCAGCATCAACGACGGCGGCGAACTCTTTGGGCCTAAGAGCGGAAACGGCTTTATGGACCTCAGGGCATATGATCTGGACAATAACGGATGGATCGACGAATCCGACCCCGTGTTTGGAAAGCTCTCCATCCTTACCATGGGAGCGGATGGGAACACCGCGCTTTTCTCTCTTGGAGACGCGGGCGTAGGCGCAATCTATTTAAATGAAACGAAGACGGAATACTCCTTTCCCAGCGCAAAAGAAAGCGACGGCGTGATGCAGGCAAGCTCGGTTTTCCTGCGGGAAAACGGCACGGCGGGCACCATCCACCATATCGATCTGACAATATAGCGCTGTGACAGAGCTTTGCGCTAAGAAGACTGTACAGAAAAAAGAGGACGGCAATGAGGATTGAATCACCCCAAAACTTCACGTTGTCCCCGGCCGCCCAGGCCAGCCAAAGCCCGCTCACCCTTGAGCAAGGGGAAGTGATACGGGCGACCGTTCTGTCCGTACAGGGAGAAACCGTCTCCCTGAAAACGGAAGGCGGACGCCAGTTCAGCGCGCGTCTTGCGGCGGGCACCGTTCTGATGGAAAACGATACCGTTGAATTGATGGCCGGTACCGAGCGGGAACAGCCGGTGCTGCGCGTTGTGTTCGTGGAGCCGGGGCAAAGCGGCATCCCTGTACAAAATAACTCATTGGCGGGAGCGCGGGCGGCTGTGACGCAACAGCTTGCCGAGGCGTTTGCGCAAATGAATTTGAAACCTACGCCAAAGCTCATATCCCTTGCGGCTGAAATCCTTCGACAATATCCTGTGGATGCAAAAACGGCCGCATTTTTTGCGGCGAACGGCATACAGCCCACGCAGGAGAGCATTGGTGCCATACAGACAATTGTGAGCGGAAAAGAATTTGGCGCTGTTTTATATGAGGTTGTACAGGATACGGCCGCCGCGTTGGGGCAGACGGATGCGCCCGTGAATACGTCAGTTGAACAGGCTCCGGCGCCGCTTCCTGCGGACAAATGGAATGGCACCCTGCAAGCGGACGCCTTACCCCGGGACAATGGCGCAGCGCCCCAAGTAAAGGTCAATGCACCTAACATTACGACCGCCGAAACCGGCAAGACGCAGGCGCAATTGTCCCCGGCGCAACAGCAGACGCTACCGGTGGCAGAACAGCCGGAACAACTGATATCGTCCAAGGCGGAGGCAAAAGTATCACCCTTGCCCGTACAGGAGCAGGCGGTCAGCGCCACGAACGCACAAAATACCCCGCCGCAGACACCGGGAACAGAGATACAGTCGAGCCAGGCAACGCCTGCGGGAATAGAGGCAGACTCTCTACAAGAAAAAACGGAGATTTCAGGGCAACAACCACAGCCCCGGCCGGAGAATGCGGCCGCAGAGAAAAACCTGCAGCTGCCTCCAAAAGACGAGGGTACGCAGGCCGCCCCCATGCAGCCTCCCAAAGAAGGGGGCAAGGCGCAGGCCGCCCCCATGCAGCCGCAGTTGGAGCGGCAGGTTATGCAAGTATCCTATGCTGCTAAGGAGCCAGCAGACGGCATTGTTGCGCAGGCTGCGGATACTGCACCTTCCGCCGGAGTCATACCGGAAGAGGCGGTTCCTTTCATTGAAACGGCACAAGGCGAAGAAAAAGCGGTTTTTAAGGCACTGCTGGACCTGTTTGCAAAAACCGGTGAGGACTTGGACGCAAAAACATTAAAAAAATCTGTGGAAGAGACCCCGCAAAAACTTTTGGAACTTCAGATGTTGATGAAGAATACCGATATTCATACTCAGGAGGCGCTTTCTTCCCGTTTTAACGAACTGACCGCGCAGGCAAAGCTTGCAGAAGATGTTTCCCGGTTCGTGTTTGTACAGATTCCGATCCATCTCAAAGAATATGGGTCCGCGGAGCTTTACATCTACAAAAGAAACCGCCGGGATAAGGGCGCCGACAGGCAGAGCACCTCGGTTGTGCTTGGGCTCTCTACGCAGAACCTTGGCCGTGTGGAAGCAATGATCCGCATTGAAAACCGTGAGATCTCTCTGGACCTTCGGGTGCAGAACGAGGGCGCTCTCGCGTCTTTTCAGGAAGACGCCCCTGCGCTGCGGCAGTCTTTCGCACAGATGCGCTACCAGCTCAAGGAATATAAAGTCGCCCCGCTCCGGGAGAAGACAACGCCGCTCAACGCGGAGGAGAGGCTCGTCAAAATGCACACATATTCCGGCACTGGCCTGGATGTTATGATATGAGCGAGAAACAAAAGCCAAATAGGCAGGTGGCTGCCTTAAAATACGATATGGGCAGGGACAATGCTCCATTGATTGTAGGATTGGGCGAAGGGTACGTCGCCCAAAAGATGCTTGAAACCGCAGAAGAGAACAAGATTCCCGTTGTGGAGGACGACTCCCTGATTTCCGTTTTAAACCGGTTCAGTGTCGGGGACGAAATACCGGAGGAACTCTACCAGGTGGTCGCGCAGATACTTGTATTCATCGGCAAACTTGATGGCAGCGCATCAAGGCGCTACCAATTATCAGAAATAGAAAAAGGAAAACACAGATGACAGCTTCGGTTAACCCGCTTGTTTCCACATTGGCAAATACGGCAGGCACATCAAAAGCATCACCGGCAGGAGCGGCTTCCACCGCGTTTTCCGCGTTGCTTTCCTCACAGCTTTCCACGGAACTTTCCGGGATTCGGTTTGGCGGCGTACAGGAAGGGGAAGGAGCCGAGTCCATGGAAAGCGCAGCCATGCTTGCGCAAATTCCGGCACTGCTCGGTGCGACGGAAGAGGGAAGCGGCGATCTGAAAAGCGCAGTCATGCTGTTCTTTATGATGATGGGTACCGGCGCGTCCGCCGGTTCCATGGGCGCGGCAATGTCCAGCCTTTCGGCGGCACTTTCCGGAAGTTCCGGGGATACGCTGGAGTCGCTGCGCACCGATGTGCTCAACGGGCTTGGTTCGGGCGGGTATGATCGTGCGGGGCTTCAGCGCGCGAACGATATGGTGTTTGGCGGCAGCGCAAACGAGGCGGTCACGCCGTTTAGCGCCTCCAAGCCTGCAAACCCGACTGTGACGAGTGATGTGGGTGCGCGAAGTCCGCAGCTTTACCGGAATGTCATCGATCAGTTCCAGGTGGAAACCAATCCCCGCTATGCGGTGAACAAAAAGGGCAATAACGATACCTATTGCAACATATTCCTGTGGGATGTCACAAAGGCGATGGGCGCAGAAATACCCCACTACGTGGACCCGGTCACGCTGGAGGCCCGCTCCTATCCGGATAGGGGCGGCGCAAAGGAACTCAACGCCAACGGCATCTATGATTGGCTGGGGGAAAAAGGCCGTGATTACGGCTGGGTGCAGGTAGCGCCGGAGCAGGCGCAGCAGTACGCAAATCAAGGGCTTCCCGTTGTAACGGCATGGAAAAACGGGGAGGGCGGCCATGGACATGTGCAGGTGGTATCCCCTTCTGCGGATGGAGCATACGACGCTTCCCGCGGCGTTACAATAGCCCAGGCGGGGAGGACGCTTACAAGCTATGCGCCCATCACCAGCATTTATGGTGAGAGGCTCAAAAGCGTCGTTTATTACGCGCATGCCTAAAAAGCACAGTGAATTCACTCTAAAGTTGCACGGCATTATGCCGATTAAGTATGTAACCGAATACGTTTTTGCGTACATCAGGATAAGGAGTTGAAATGAGATGGCATCTACAAGTGGCATTAGCGCCTCTTTGGTTCGCTTAAACGGCCTTTCCTCAGGGCTTGATACCGAATCAATCGTAACAAGCCTGTTGAAAATTGATCAATTGAAAGTTGATAAGCAATTTAAACTCACGGAGAAACTGGAGTGGAAGGGCGACGCATACCGTGAAGTCAACCTGAAGCTCAAGGCGTTCCGCGAGAAGTACATGAGCATATTGACCCCTTCGACCAATATGTATTCCTCCGCGGCCTACAATGCGTATAAGGTCTCGATGAATACGGAAACCGCCGCTGTGAGCATTACGGCGGGAAGCAATGCTTCTGTGAGTTCGCTTACCATTGACAGCATTACGCAGCTTGCTACCACTGCAAAGGTAACGAGCAGTGAAAACATGTTCGACGCCACAAAAAACATCAATTCTACGCTGGAAGAGGCGTTTGGTACTGATATTTTTGAGGACGGAAGCATTTCTTTTAAAATTAACGGAAAGTCGTTTGATTTTACCAAGGATACGACCATTGGTTCCATGATCAGCAAAATCAATGCTTCGGATGCGGGCGTGACCATGAGTTATTCGAGCCTGAAGCGAGGTTTTACCATTACAAGCAAGGCGACCGGTACCGAGGGAACGGTCAATATCGAAAACACCACCGGGACCGCCTTCGCCGCAACCGCGGATGCCGCTGCGTTCAAGATCGCCACCGGCAATAAATCGGGGGATAATGCAAAGCTGAGCATTGAAGGTGTGGCGGTTGAGAAGACCTCCAATACATTTACAATCGACGGTATAACCTACACCCTCAAGGATAAGTCAAACACCGCGATCAAGTTTAGCGTAGAGCGTGATGTGGACGCTGTCTATAACAAGATTTCGGGGTTCATTGAGTCGTACAACTCTCTCATTGCGGAACTGCAGGCGAAGCTGGATGAAGAGACGTATTCCGATTATGAACCGCTCACGGATGCGGAACGGAAGGAGCTTTCGGAAACTCAGATTACCCAGTGGGAAGAAAAGGCGAAAAGCGGCTTGTTGCGCAATGATAACAACGTCCGCCAATTGCTTCAGAATCTTCGCAGCGCATTTTACAGCGTGGTGGATGGTAC
>JAEXTB010000278.1 GCA_023453725.1 Bacillota bacterium
TTATACGCGTGGGCGCGGACATCAAGATCAAATGCAATGTGTGCGGCCGCATCGTGATGATGGACCGCGCTGATTTTATCAAGCGGGGCAAAAAATTGCTCCCGAAAGGACAACAGGCATGAACACTCCGGCAATGAACCGCCGTGATTATAGGGCGCTGCAGGCTGCGGCGGAAGAGCTGCACAGTACGGATAGCGAGTATCGGCGCGCCGTTAATCTGGATTTTTTGGTGTATGTGCTGTCGGTGATCCTCATCGCGCTCTCGCTCCGCGCGTTTATCGGGGAGCCGGTGCGGGTGGATGGCCCATCCATGCTGCCCACGCTGCAGGACACGGAATATATGCTTGCCGAGAAGGTCTCTTACTATTTTCATCCGCCCGAACGCGGGGATATCGCCATTGTATTCTATCCCGGCTTTACGGTCAGCTGCGTGAAGCGCGTCATTGGGCTTCCGGGCGAGCGTATTTCCATATTTGACGGGCAGGTATACATCAACGGTGAACTTTTGGATGAAAGCGAATATTGGAACGAGTATATCGAAGGCAATATGGCAGAAGTGACCGTACCGGAGAATACCGTGTTCGTCATGGGGGACAACCGCAACATCAGCGGTGACAGCCGTATGCGGGAAGTGGGCCCTATCCCGTTTGAAAAAGTACTTGGTAAGGTTGTGTTGGTGATGTGGCCGTTCGATTCGGCCCGCGCCATCACGCACGGCGTCTATTAAAAATGGCGTTTTCGAAGGAGACAATGAATCCGCAGCATGTTCCCGCGCGTACGCGCAAGGCTTTGCGTCAGGCAGCCGAGGAGCTGCATGCAAAGGATGCGCACTACCGCCGCGCCATGAATGCGGATTTTGTGATCTACTTGGTTATTGTGGTGCTGTTTGCGCTCTCTGTGCGCCTGTTCATCGGGGAACCTGTCCTGGTGCAGGGGGACTCCATGTATCCTACCCTGCATAACGGGGAGCGGATTGTTGTGGAGAAGCTGACGTACTACATACAGCCGCCCGCGCGCGGAGATATCGTTGTCTGCTTTTATCCCGGGCATGTCATCAGCCGGGTCAAGCGCATCATCGGTCTTCCCGGCGAACGCGTCGCCATACTGAACGGCGCGGTGTATATCAACGGCGAGCAGTTGGATGAGCGGGCCTATTGGAATGACTATATTTATGGCGATATGGAGGAGCGGCAGGTTCCGGATGGCACAGTATTCGTCATGGGGGACAACCGCAATCACAGCACGGACAGCAGGGAGACTAGCGTAGGATTTATCCCGTATGAACAACTGCTGGGGCGTGCCGCGCTGGTCTTTTGGCCGCCTGAGAATGCCCGCGCGGTTCGGCATGTTTCCTATTAACAGCCGTTTTTTCGGCATTGTAAATTCGCTTACAGTCAGACGACATACTATTTTTTGGTTCTGTTTTCGGTAGAGTCACCCCAGTCAATCGGCCGGATACCGGCAGCAAAGGAGCACAACATGCAGCTAAGCCGTGCGGCGCATAAAAAAGCGGAATACGCCCGCCACAGTTTTTTCGCGTGGCTGTTTGTGCTTGTCGAGGTGGTTGGCGTGCTTGCCCTGATATTTCTGCTTGTGCTGTTTCCGGTGCGTGTAAGCGGAAGCTCCATGGCGCCCACGCTGCTGCAGGGGGAAATTTTATTGATCGACCGCCTGACATTGTTTTTGCGTTCTCCCAGGCGCGGCGATCTTGTGATATTCGAAAACCCGTCTACGGGAGAAGAACTGATTAAGCGCGTCGTTGCCCTGCCGGGCGAGACGGTGGATCTTGTAAACGGCGTTGTGTATATCGATGGACGAATGCTCGATGAAAGCACCTATTCTCCTTCCGCCGGGGAGGATTATGCCCCCATTGTCGTACCGGAAGACGCGGTATTTGTATTGGGGGATGACAGGAAAGGCAGCCTTGACAGCCGTGATCCCGGGCTGGGGTGCGTTCCTCTCAAAAGCCTGGACGGTAAGGTGCGCATCCGCGTCTCCCCGCTTACCCGCGCCGCGCTGTTTGCTTAAAGACGGACACGCGGAATCTAAGCGTATTATCCGGTGAAACAGGAAAAAACGTGGTATACTAAACAAAGCCCGTTTGGAATAACAGGAATTTTGTGCCAGCAGCCGCATGGCTTACCAATGTAGGAGGAACGTATGCAAAAGCCCACATTCTATATCACCACCCCCATTTATTACCCCAGCGATAAACTGCACATCGGCCATGCGTACAGTACTGTCGCCGCCGACGCCATTGCGCGCTATAAGCGGCAGACAGGGTACGACGTATACTTTTTGACCGGCTCGGACGAGCACGGCCAGAAGATCGAGCGCAAGGCCGCGCAGAATGGGGTTACACCCAAGGAATATGTGGATAAGATCGTAGCGTCCTTTCAGGCGCTTTGGAGGCTTCTTGATATCTCCAACGATGGCTTTGTCCGCACCACCGACGAGTATCACGAAAAAAGCGTACAGAAGATATTCAAAAAGCTCTATGAGCAGGGCGATATCTATAAATCCGCCTACACCGGCCATTACTGCACGCCGTGCGAAAGTTTCTGGCTGGAGCGGCAGCTCAAGGAAGGCCGTTGCCCGGATTGCGGCGGCCCTGTGGAGATGGTCGAAGAGGAAAGCTACTTCTTCCGTATGAGCAAGTATGCGGACCGGCTTATTGAGCACATCAGGACACATCCGGAGTTCATACAGCCGCCCTCGCGCACAAACGAGATGCTGCAGAACTTCCTGCTGCCGGGTCTGGAGGATCTGTGCGTAAGCCGCACCAGCTTCAAGTGGGGCATTCCAGTGGATTTTGATGAAAAGCACGTGGTATACGTGTGGCTGGACGCTCTTTCCAACTACGTTACAAAGCTAGGCTTTTATTCGGAGGACGACAGCCTCTACAAAAAATTCTGGCCCTGCGATGTGCACCTGGTGGGCAAGGAGATCGTGCGTTTCCATACCATCATATGGCCCATTATGCTGATGGCGTTAGGCGAACCGCTGCCCAAGCAGGTGTTCGGCCACGGCTGGTTGGTACTCGACGGCGGAAAGATGAGCAAAAGTAAGGGCAACGTTGTTGATCCCGTCAAGCTGTGCGACAGATATGGCGTAGATGCTTTGCGCTACTTCCTGCTGCGCGAGGTGCCCTTCGGCTCGGACGGCGTGTTCTCCAACGAGGCGCTCATCAACCGCATCAACAGCGATCTTGCGAATGATCTCGGGAACCTATTGTCCCGTACCGTCGCCATGATCGGCAAATACTTCGATGAAATCGTCCCCGCGCCCACAGCCCGCGTTCCGGAGCAGGACGACGCGCTAATAGCCCTTGCGGAGGCGTTACCCGCCGCAGTGGACGCACAGATGAAGGACCTGAAGTTGCCCGAGGCTTTAGCGGAAATCTGGAAGCTCGTTTCGGCCAGCAACAAATACATAGACGTGACCGCCCCCTGGATACTCGCCAAGGACGAAGCACAAAAAGCGCGTCTGGGTACGGTGCTTTATAACTTAGCGGAAAGCCTCCGCTATATTGCGGTGCTCGTGCAGCCGTTCCTGACCGCAACACCCAAAGAGATGTTCAAGCAGTTGGGCATTGT
>JAEXTB010000283.1 GCA_023453725.1 Bacillota bacterium
GCGTACGGACGCCCACCGAACGGAAGGTGCATCCGTTTGCGTCAATGGTGACGGTGTTGGTTTCAAAACGCGCCTCGGTCATCTGGCTGGCTAAAAAGCGTTCGTAGATGAGCTTGTAGAGCTTATACTGATCGTTTGAGAGCGAGGCTTTGACCGATGCGGGCGTATTCGCCAAATCCGTGGGGCGGATCGCCTCGTGCGCGTCCTGCGCGCCTGCGCGGCCTTTATAGATATTGGGCTTTTCGGGTACATACTGCGCGCCATAAGATGCAAGGATATGCTCCTTTGCCTGTACCTGCGCTTCCTGTGCGACACGTACAGAATCCGTACGGATATAGGTCACAAGACCGGTAGCGCCTTTTCCTTGGAGCTCCACGCCTTCATAAAGTTGCTGCGCAACAAGCATGGTGCGCTTGGTGGTAAAGCCAAGCTTCCTTGAGGCCTCCTGCTGCAGACTGCTGGTGGTAAAGGGCGGTGCCGCGTGCCTTGTCTTCTGGCCGATTTTGACGTCCGTGGCCTGAAACTCAGCGTTATCGATGCGCTTTAATATCCCATCTGCGGCTTCTTTGTTCGGGATATCCGACTTCTTGCCGTCAAAGCCATAGAATTTGGCTTCAAATAATTTCTTTCCGCGCTTTTCAGAAAGCTGCACCTCAATGGTCCAGTATTCCTCGGCGGTAAAATCCAGTATCTCCTGCTCCCGGTCACAGATGATGCGCGTCGCAACCGACTGCACACGCCCGGCGGAAAGGCCTTTTCTTACCTTGGCCCACAGGATAGGACTGATTTTATAACCCACCAGACGGTCCAAAATACGGCGCGCCTGCTGTGCGTCCACCAGCCGCAAATCTACGGAACGTGCATTCTTTAAGGAGTTCTTGACGGCGGTAGATGTGATTTCATTGAACACAATGCGGCATTTGGACGTTTCATCGAGCTTTAGTATCTGCGCCAGGTGCCAGGAAATCGCTTCGCCTTCGCTGTCAGGGTCGGTTGCGAGGTAGACTTTTTTCGCGTTCTTCGCTTCGCGGCGAATACGATCCAATACCTCTCCCCTACCGCGCAGCGTGATATATTTGGGAGAAAAGCTATGCTCCACATCCACGCCCAGCTGGCTCTTGGGAAGATCCCGCACGTGGCCGTTGGAAGCGAGCACCTTAAAGTTCTTGCCTAAAAATTTCTCTATCGTTTTTGCCTTGGCAGGCGATTCTACGATAACCAAGGTATCTGCCATGTAATATCCTCCGTTCCGGGCAAAACTGCCTAAAGACTGAATACCCTGCCCGGTAACTGCTTAATTATTCCCGAAAACTGTAATGATGTCAAGTTTGAATTTACCTCCGAGACGGACATCGACAATAGTTCACATATTTCGTCAGCACTCTTTTCCCCCTTACGCAAAAGCTCCACCACCTGCATTTGCGCCGCCGTCAAACCGGAGAAATCGGGTACTTCCACCGGCTTTGGCGCATCTCCCGTGATGCCGTACTCACACAGAATATCCACCGCGCAGAATACCGGCTTTGCCTCTCCGCGCTGTATGAGCCCGTTCGGCCCCACGCTGCTGTCATCCGTAATGCGGCCGGGTACCGCAAACAGATCCCGGTTTTGATCCAGCGCGTAATTGGCGGTTATGGTTGTGCCGCTTCTTCCAGCAGCCTCAACTACCACAACGCCGCGGGAAAGTCCGCTGATGACGCGGTTGCGGATGGGGAAATTTTCCCGGTTTGGCTTTGTGCCGGGCAAAAATTCCGAAACTACGGCACCGCGCTCTATGATTTCATAATATAATCTGGCGTTGCTGCTTGGGTAAATGACATCTATGCCGCTGCCCAATACCGCAAGCGTTGGAAATTCAGTATCCTCACACCGCAACGCTCCCACATGCGCCGCGCCGTCAATACCTGCCGCCATACCGGAAACAACTGTCACACCATGCTTTGCAAGCTCCTGCCCAAAATACAATGCCACCGCCTCGCCATAGGCGGTATGCTTGCGCATGCCGACCATCGCGATGGGAAGCGGAATTTCATTTGGCAGATGCCCCCGCACAAATAATATGGCGGGCGGCTGGCGGATTTCCCTGAGCAATGCCGGGTATTGCTCTGAAAATAACGACACAATCTCTGTTTTATTTTCCTTTAACCACAGAATGTGCCGTTCAATCTCCTCTTCCTTCGCCATTGCGCATAGTTTTGCGGCAAAGGCCTGCCCCCACTGCACAAATGCGGAGGTTGTACCCTTTTGCGCAAGCTCATACACCGCAAGCGGCGTACGGTAACGCGCCATCAGCTGTGAAAACAGCAGTGCGTGCGCGCCCGTTGCGTGGTGCAGCCACAGGCAAAGCTGTTCCTCCCGCGTGTAGGTCTGCATACTTAACCTCCGAAATTGTGGGAATCCAAGCTGCGGTATTGAATGGCCTCCGCGATGTGCGCGCTCAATATGCGCTCCTCCCCTTCAATATCGGCAATTGTGCGTGCAACCTTTAGTATGCGGTTGTAAGCCCGCGCGCTCAAATGCAGGGAAGAAAACGCCTGCTTGAGCATCGTCTCTGAAGAAGCGTCAAGCGAGCAGTAGGTTTTTAAAAGCCGGTTGGGGAGCTGGGCGTTAAAATAGATGCCGTCTTTTTGATAGCGTTCACGTTGGGTGTTTCTTGCGCGATTGACTCGACCACGAATGGAGGCGGAAGATTCGCCGGGTGACTTGCTTGCGATGTCGGAATACCCGACCTCGGACATTTCTACATTGATGTCGATCCGGTCGAGCAACGGCCCTGATATCCTTCCCTGGTAACGCTGAATCTGAAACGGCGTGCACCGGCAGGGAGAAATGCGGGATCCATAATTGCCGCACGGGCATGGATTCATGGCGGCTACCAGCATAAAATCGGCTGGGTACGTCGCGTTAGCCGTTGCCCGCGTGATGGTGATAACGCCATCCTCGAGCGGCTGGCGCAGCGCCTCCAGTACGTCCTTT
>JAEXTB010000315.1 GCA_023453725.1 Bacillota bacterium
TATGCCGCCGCCGATGTGGCCGCTGGAGCCAGTAGCGGGGATGGTAAAGTTAATCATCTGCGCGGCAAACACAAAGGCCCCTGCAACGCCCATGATCGGCACCTTTTTTTCACACAGGTCGTCCCGTTTGATCTTTGCGATGGAATACCCCGCAGCCCCCAAACTGACTGCGGACATTGTAAGCCCTACCGCGGGCGAAAGCAGCGCGTCTGCCATATGCATAAGAAAATACCTCCCGAAAAAATATGCCGCAAAGACACCGGCGGTACTCCGCCATATGATGCCTTCGTGGCATTCATTTTCTTTGGGACAACTGCTCACTTTGCATATCTTCGTAATATGCTACAAGTATCTTACTAAAAGGGGCTCAGAAAAAGCAATACATACCCCCGGTAGCGGATAGGGGGAAGAGGCTACCGCATAACAGCAAGCCAGCCTTGACTTTTTGAATCTCATATAGTAGTCTACTTGAAAACAGGATATGGCCCGGTTCCGGTTGGCGGATGGCAATATGAGCCGTTCGTTTCAAGATTTTGTAGCTTAAGGGTGGAGGCTTCTTTTTTAGAAGCGCTCCACTTTTTTATTTCTCGTAATGAGCACAACACATAAAGGGGGTTCATTCCATGTCGGTTTCCAATGCCGTTCTCACCGCGCTCTTTTGTTTTGCCATGGTATTTCTTGTGCTTCTATGCCTATATCTGCTGCTAAAGCTGTTTTCCGTGCTGTTTGCGGGCACAACAAAAAAATCCAGGCAAAAAGAGCAGTAAGGGAGGAAGCACAATGTTTCTTGAAACTATTCAAAAGATTTGGCTGGAGTCCGGATTTGCTGCGCTCACATGGGGGCAGGGCATCATGCTCTTGGTCTCTTTCTTCTTAATTTTTTTAGCCATTGCAAAGAAATTTGAACCTTTATTGCTGCTGCCCATCGCGTTTGGCATGCTATTAGCGAACCTCCCGCTTACCGGCCTTATGGCGGAGGCCGTTGGCGATGAATCGGGCGGCCTTCTTTATTACCTGTACTTGGGCGTCAAAAAAGGGATATACCCCTCTTTGATATTCTTAGGCATCGGCGCAATGACGGATTTCGGGCCATTGATTGCCCGCCCCAGCAGCCTCTTCCTTGGCGCAGGCGCGCAGATGGGCATCATGGTGGCGTTTGTATTGGCCATTGCGTTTGGCTTTGATCCAAAGGAAGCCGCTTCCATCGGCATCATCGGCGGGGCGGATGGCCCTACGGCGATTTATTTGACCACAAAGCTCGCTGACCATCTGCTGCCGGCCATCGCTATCGCGGCCTACTCCTATATGGCGCTCATCCCTGTCATACAGCCGCCGCTCATGCGCGCGCTTACCACCAAAAAAGAGCGCGAAATCGTTATGAAGCAGATGCGCGAAGTCTCCAAACTGGAAAAAATCTGCTTCCCCATTGTGGTGACAGTATTGTGCGTGCTACTGCTCCCCTCTGTCGCTCCCCTCATCGGTATGCTGATGCTCGGGAACCTATTTAAAGAATCCGGCGTGGTGGAGCGTCTTTCGAGCACTGTGCAGAACGCGCTCATCAACATTGTGACTATATTCTTAGGCGTCACAGTGGGCGCAACCGCGAAAGCAGAAACGTTTCTGCAGCCCGAGACACTTGGGATCGTTGCGCTTGGTTTGACGGCGTTTATATTCAGCACTGTTGGCGGGCTATTGCTTGGCAAGCTGATGTGCTGGCTGACCAAGGGGAAGATCAATCCGCTTATCGGTTCTGCGGGCGTATCCGCAGTGCCTATGGCCGCGCGGGTCTCCCAGATCGAAGGACAAAAGGCGAACCCGCTTAGCTACCTCCTCATGCACGCGATGGGGCCCAACGTGGCGGGCGTCATAGGCTCCGCCGTTGCCGCCGGTATATTACTTGCGCTGTTTGGAAAATAGCACAAAACAGAAACAGGACAGGCGGCAGAAATTCTGCCGCCTGATACCTACCTATCATCAAGACTTTTATATATGCGCAGGAGTAAATCCCAACATAATACAAATAAAGGAATGCCGCACGCTACTGTGCGGCTTTTTTTTATACCTCGAAGTTTGTCCGTTTGTGACAGGTTAAAAAATCATACATTTTGGTTGCATTATTGAAAAGACTTCATGCACCCGCAGAACGTACACTATGCATGCAAGCATGGGGCAAAGACGCCCCATCATGCCAAATCTTTTACGCATAGGGGAGGAGCATGTATGAAGAAACTGACTGCCATCGTTGTGACGCTCTTACTGGTACTCACATTGGTTGCGGGCTGCAGCGCGCCTGCAGCAAAGACCGGGAATGGCAAGCTCGTCGTCGGCTTCGCGCAGATCGGCCAGGAATCCGGCTGGCGCGATGCGGAGACCGCCTCCATCCAGTTCTACGCAGGCCAGAACCTAGACACCATTGATCTGAAGTTTGCGGATGCCCAACAGCAGCAGGCCAACCAGATCAAGGCCATCAAATCCTTTATTGAGATGGGCGTAGACGTGATCGGTGTAGCGCCGGTGGTGGAAACGGGCTGGGAAGCCGTGTTCAAGGAAGCGAAGGACGCCGGTATCCCCATCGTCCTCGTGGACCGCATGGCGAAGCTGGAAGATGAAAGCCTGTACGCAACATTCATCGGCTCCGACTTTATTGAGGAAGGCAAAAATGCCGCAATCGAAATGAGCAACCTTTTAGGCGGCACCGGCAAGATTGTGGAGCTTGAAGGCACCGTGGGCGCTTCCGCCGCCAACGACCGCAAGAAGGGCTTCCATGACGAAATTGCGGCGAACCACCCCGGCATCGAGATACTGGCCTCCCAGACGGGCGATTTCACCCGCGCAAAGGGCAAGGAAGTCATGGAATCCTTCCTCAAGACCTACGGCGCTGAAATCAAGGGCGTGTACTGCCACAACGACGATATGGTGCTCGGCGCCATCGAGGCCATCAAGGAAGCCGGATTTAAACCCGGCGTGGACATCAAGACCGTCTCCATCGACGGCGTCAAGGGCATATTTGAAGCCATGGCAGCGGGCGAAGCAAATGTAACGGTAGAGTGCAACCCGCTCCTGGGGCCGCAGTTCTTTGACGTTTGCGCCAAACTCAAAGCGGGCCAGACGGTAGATAAATGGATCAAGTCCGAAGAAGGCATCTACCGCGCGGATACCGCTGCGGCGGATCTCCCGAACCGCAAGTATTAAACGGCAAACGGCGTGACGCACATCCGCTCCGGCCTTCACGCCGGAGCGGATTTTGTGCTGAGTAAGGCCAAATACCTTGAGATTGGAGGAACCATGCATGGAGCAATTGCAGCCGCTTCTTTGCATGCAGCACATTAAAAAGATATTTCCGGGCGTTGTGGCGCTTGACGATGTGCATTTTACTTTGGAGCAAGGCAGCATCCACGCGCTGCTTGGGGAAAACGGCGCGGGAAAGTCAACGCTGATTAAGGTGCTCACCGGTGTAGAAAAGCGCGACGAAGGTACAATTTCGCTCGACGGAAAAGAGATATTCCCCAAATCCGCGCAGGAAGCGCAAAGTTTGGGCATCAGCACAGTGTACCAGGAGGTCAACCTCTGCCCCAATCTATCGGTTGCGGAAAATGTGTTTATCGGCCGCGCGCCGGGCAGCGGTGTAAAAATCGATTGGAAAACCATGAACCGGAAAGCGGAAGAACTGCTTAACCGGTTTGATCTCGCGGTGGACGTGACACGCCCACTTTCCGCTTACTCCGTAGCGGTACAGCAGATGGTGGCGATTGCGCGTGCGGTGGATATCTCCGCAAAGGTGCTAATACTCGACGAACCGACCTCAAGCCTGAGTGTAGTTGAGGTGGAAAAGCTATTTTCCATTATGCGAAAGCTCAGGGCGGAGGGCATGGGCATCATATTTGTCACACATTTTTTAGAGCAGGTCTACGAAGTCAGCGATACCATCACCGTCCTTCGGGACGGAAAATATGTGGGCATGTACGCCACGGCGGAACTTCCGCGCGTACAACTTGTCGCCAAAATGATCGGCAAGGAATACGCGGCATTTGAAGGCGGCGGCCTTTTTGCCGATGAGGGGAAGACGCATGAGCTGCTGCTCCGCCTTCACAATGTGAGCGTGCCGGGGTCCATCACGGGGCTGGATCTTGACATAAAAAAGGGAGAAGTGTTGGGGCTTTCCGGGCTGCTGGGTTCGGGCAGAAGTGAGACCGCCCGCGCAATCTTCGGGGTGGACCGCATCTTAGAGGGGGAACTCGAGCTCAAAGGCAAGCCTGTGGAACTACATGAGCCCATCGACGGTATGCGAAAGGGCTTTGCTTTCTGCCCGGAAAACCGAAAGACAGAGGGGATTATTGGGGAACTGAGCATACAGGACAATATTCTGCTTGCGCTACAGGCGAAAAAAGGCATGTTCAAAAAGATATCCCGCGCGGAGGCGGCAAAGATTGCGGAGCGTTATATCAGGGAGCTTTCCATTAAGACGCCGTCGGATGCGCAGCTTGTCAACAACCTTTCGGGCGGCAACCAGCAAAAGGTGATCCTGGCGCGCTGGCTCGCGACGGAACCCGAACTTCTGATACTGGACGAACCCACGCGCGGCATCGACGTAGGGACCAAGGCGGAAATCCAGAAGATTGTCGTATCGCTTGCGCACGATGGCATGGCGCTGATATTTATCTCCTCCGAAATCGATGAAATGCTCCGCTGCTGCTCCCGCATCATCGTGCTGCGGGATCAAAAGCGGGTCGCGGAGCTGGGCGGGGAGTTCATCAACGAAAAAACTATTATGGAGTACATCGCAGGAGGTGAAGCATGAAGGAGCGGCTCAGGCGCTTTCGACAGGCGCAGATTTTCTGGCCCCTGATGGTCTTGCTTGCCATCCTTTTGGTGAACGGTGCCATCACTGGCGGCACGTTTTTTGAATTGAGCATCATAGACGACCATCTGTTTGGCCGCCTCGTCGATATCATACGCAACGGCAGCAAGCTGATGCTGCTCGCAGTCGGTATGACGATGGTGCTTGCAACCGGCGGTACGGATATTTCGGTGGGCTCCGTCATGGCAATCTCCGGCGCAATCGCCTGCAGCATCATAGACCGGCGCATCCTTGCTGCGGCGGACGGGAACCTGTTTACTGCAGTTGCGCTGGCGCTTGTTGCGGGGGCCATCTGCGGGGCATGGAACGGGCTGCTGGTGGCAAAAGTCAAGCTGCAGCCCATTGTGGCGACAATGATACTCTTTGTGGCAGGCCGCGGCATTGCACAGCTTATCACAAACGGCAAGATCGTCACCATCAATTCGGACGCGTACTATTTCATCAACGGCGGTTATATCCTGGGGTTTCCGTTTCCGGTCTACATCGTGGCGTTTTTCTTGCTGCTCGCGCTCTTTTTTACCAAAAGAACGGCGTTTGGTCTGTTTTTGGAGTCAATCGGCTGCAACGCCACCGCAAGCCGCTTTGCGGGCGTAAAGGTGGACCGCATCAAGTGGCTGGTCTATATGTCTTCCGGCCTGATGGCGGCGGTAGCGGGCCTGATTGAAAGCGCGGGCATCAAAGGGGCGGATTGCAACAACGCGGGGCTGTTTATTGAAATGGACGCGATACTCTCTGTGGCCATAGGCGGCACGCTGCTTTCGGGCGGACGCTTTTCCATTCCCGCAAGCATTGTCGGCGCGCTGATTATCCAAAGCATCACCACATCGGTGCTCGCGATGGAGGTGGCGCCGCAGGCGACACAGGTGGTCAAAAGCGTCATCGTCATACTCATCTGCCTGTTTCAGTCGTCCGCGTTCAAGCAGGCGATTACAAAGATACGCACGGGGAAGGCGGTGGCGAAATTATGAGAAAAAAACGAGGGATCAAGAACCTATCGCTTTTTATCACCATCGTCCTGTTCGTGGCGCTGTTTCTGCTGGGTGCGGCGGCGTTTGACAACTTCTTTTCGCTCTCCACGTTTTTTAACCTCTTGAACGACAACGCCTATCTCATTATTGTTTCCACCGGCATCACGTTTGTGCTGCTGACAGGCGGCATTGATATTTCCGTCGCCTCAACAGTCGCGTTTACCTGCGTGTTCTCCGCGTATTTACTGCGGGCAGGCGTACCGGCAGGCGTGGTTATTCTGCTGGCGCTGCTCCTTGGCGCCGGGTTCGGAGCGGGCTTAGGCAGCCTCATACAATATTTTAAGCTGCAGCCCTTTATTGTCACGCTGGCGGGGCAGTTCTTTTTCCGCGGCATGTGCGCGGTCATCAGCACAGAGTCCATCCCAATAGCGGACGCGTTTTACATGAGTATGGCGCTCAATAAGCTCACAATCGGCCGTGCAAAGCTCTACTTTTACGTGTTCATTGCAATCGTTGTGGTCGCTGCAGCGTGGTATACGCTCCGCCACACCCGCTTTGGAAGAAATGTATACGCCATCGGCGGCAGCGAACAAAGCGCCATGCTAATGGGCTTGCCGGTTGCGCGCACGAAGGTGCTTGTGTATACCATCAGCAGTTTTTGCGCCAGTTTGGGCGGCGTAGTGTTCAGCTTCTATACGCTCGCGGGGTATTCGCTGCAGAACATCGGGCTGGAGCTTGACGCCATATCCTCCGCCGTCATCGGCGGCACGCTGCTGACGGGCGGCGTGGGCACGCCCATAGGCTCCCTGTTCGGCGTGCTCATTCAGGGCGTCATCCAGAACCTTGTGACCTATCAAAACCTCAATACCTGGTGGACCAAGGTCGCAAACGCGGCGCTCTTGTGCATGTTCATCGTCATTCAGCGCATCATTGCACTGCGGGCGGAAAAAGACAGGGTGGGATAATTGAGGGGGTTCTCAGGGCTGTTACGGCCCTGAGCGGGAGCTTGAGGGCA
>JAEXTB010000318.1 GCA_023453725.1 Bacillota bacterium
CCGTACGCAGCCGGATACGCTTCCCGGTAAACATGAGCACCATCGCTTCAAGCAGCCGCAGCTTCACATCCGTCTGCTCTTCTTCGGGCTGGTTCCTGATTTCAAGCCGCTTTGCTCTGCTGTTTGCGATAAAAAGTTTCTGCCGCTCATCCGAAGGCGTAAGCGATACCACCACCGCAGGCTCCTCCTGTGATGTCCCGACACCCTCTTGCGGCGGAGTGCCAGTCCAAAAGTTCAACCGTTCCATGGAGACGCTTGTTTTTTCGAGCAGATGCTCGCTCTGCGCCTGTACCTGTGCGCTTGCAATTTTCATAGGAAATTCCTCCGTTACAAGATGGTTTCGGTTCCTTCCTGAACCTTGTATGGAAGCGCGGCGCATTGCCCTTGTGCATCCTGCCGGACATTTCACGCGCCGTTGATACCTTTATCGGCATTTTTGTACGGCGTATTAGCTTTTTCGCCCAAAAACAGGGGCTTTTCTTGTTTTTGATTACATGCCGGACCCGGGCAGTTGCGATTTTTTTCGTAAATGCCCCGCTGTTTTTCAAAAGAACCGTTAACGCTCCCGCGCGAAATGACGATATATAGAATAACAACACGAATAGAGGCATAACTATGCGCAAAATCAGCTTTACCTGTACGCGCATACACGATGCCCGAGGCAATGACAGGCGCTTAGGAGGGTGGTTTTCATAAAACCTGGTGAAGTAAACGAGATACAGCTTGATTTTCTCAAGGAATTGGAGAATATCGGCGCCGCAAACGCGGCAACCGCCCTTGCAACCATGCTCAACCGCCCTATGGATATCCGGGTGCCCAAAGCCTGGTTCTGCTCCTTGGAGGATATGGGGACGCTTCTTGGCGACGCCGAGCAGATTATGACCGGCTCCCTGGTGGAAATGACCGGGGACATCAACGGGGCTATACTTTTTGTGCAGCCGCTTGAGGATTCCATCATCATGTCCAACATGCTCATAGAAATGCTGGGCGTGGAAAATGACGGGACCATCCCGTTCCCCTCGGATCTGCAGCATTCCGCGCTGATGGAAATTGCCAATATCCTGTGCGGCTCTTACATCAACGCGGTAGCTTCGCTGACCGGTCTATATATCAATTGTTCCGTACCGGGTCTGGTTATAGATATGGCGGGCGCGCTTATGAATCTGCCCGCCGCCATGTACGGCGCCTCCGGCGATACGATACTGATGCTTGAAACGGTGCTCGTGGATTTCGACAAATACATGTCCGGCCGCTTCTTCCTGATGCCCGATGTCGAATCGCAAACCTTAATGATGCAGAAGATGGGCCTGGCATAAATATGGCGAATACAATTATTGGAATTGCGGATATGGCGCTTGCAAAAGCGCCAGATACACTTACGACGCTCGGATTAGGCTCCTGTGTGGGAATTGTCCTGTACGACAGGGTTCGCAAGATTGGCGGTCTCTCCCACATATTGCTGCCCAAAGCTCCCACGGAAGACTCCATGATACAAAAGGCCAAGTATGCCGATACAGCGATTGATGAGTTGATCAGCCGTATGGCGGCAAACGGGGCAGCGTCACATATGCTCACAGCCAAGCTTGCCGGAGGGGCCAGCATGTTTTTCGCCAACAACGGAAGCGACATCATGCAGGTCGGCAAACGGAACGTGGACATGTGCCGCGAGGTGCTTCGAAGACGCTCCATCGCCATACTTGCCGAGGACACCGGGGGCAACATCGGGCGGACGATTGTTTTTGACTGCGACACGGGCGCGCTGCTCATACGCACCGCATGGCCGAAAACAGAGAAAATACTTTAATCATAAAAGACAGAAGAAATTGCTTTTACAGCAGGAGGAGCAACATGAAAAGAGTACTGGTAGTGGATGATGCGGCATTTATGAGGATATCCATTAAGAATATCCTGACAAAACACGGGTATGAGGTCTGCGGCGAGGCCGAAAACGGCGAAGTGGCCTTGCAGCGGTATAAAGAACTCGCCCCGGATATTGTCACGATGGACATCACCATGCCTGAGATGGATGGTCTGGCGAGCCTAAAGCAAATTCTTACTTTCCAGCCGGGCGCAAACGTTGTGATGGTATCCGCAATGGGGCAGGAAACCATGGTGCGCGAAGCCATTATTGCGGGCGCCAAAGGGTTTATTGTAAAGCCGTTTAAAGAAGACGTCATCGTTGGCGCGCTCAACAACATCAAATAGTAATTTCCGAAGTAGTTTGGAAACGTAAGAGCACATAGGAGAGAGGTGTCTGTATGTCCCAGTCCGACTCCCTTTTAGAGGTCTACATTTTTGAGAACCTGCAGTTGTTGGAACAGCTTGAATCACACATGCTCAACGCGGAGAAGGCAGACCGCTTCACAGAAGCGCAGGTAGACGCGATATTCCGTATTCTGCATACCGTAAAAGGTTCCAGCGGCATGATGAGCTTTGACGGGCTTGCACATCTGTCCCACGCGATGGAAGATTTGTTTTCCTTTATCCGGGATAACAAAGCAAATAAGTATGACCATCGCAAAGTATGTGACCTTGTATTTGCGGCTCAGGATTTCCTCAAAAATGAAATCGAGCGCCTCCAGGACGGCATTCTGCCGGATAAGGACCCCAAAGAGCTGCTCGATGACATCGCCCGCTATCACAAGGAGTTAAAAAGCGGGGCGAGCGCAAGCGAACCCGCAGCCACCTCCGCCCCCGCCGGTTCCGCAAAAGCATCCGCGCCTGCTGTGGCGGATGTTGCGGCAGAGCCTGGCGCAAAGCGTTATGAGGCGAAAATCACATTTGAAAAAGACTGCAAGATGGAAAATGTCCGCGCATTTGGCATTATCAAATCCATCGAGCCTTATTGTAGTTCCATTACAACCCTCCCCGCCGACGTATTGCAGGATGACAGCGAAGAGTACATCGTGGAGCATGGGTTCTCCCTAACCGCCGTCTCTTCTTCCACTGCGGAGTTCTTAAAGGAAAAAATAGCGGCAAACTTCTTCATCGCGTCCTTTTCTTTGGAAGAGGCAGCCGAAAAGCAGGAAGCCGCAGCCGCAAGCCCCTCTGCACAGCCCGGAAAGCCCGCGGAAGCGGACGTAGCCACACAGACTCCCGAGCTTGCAAACGGCCACCAGAAACAGAATTATATGAGCGTGCGGCTTGAAAAGCTCGATAAGCTGATGGATCTTGTTGGGGAAATTGTCATTACCGAGTCCACCGTTACAAAAAACCCGGAAGTCGCCAACCTGCATATCGATACGTTTGAAAAGGCCTCCCGCCAGTTAAGGAAGCTGACGGACGAACTGCAGGATACCGTAATGTCCATCCGAATGATTCCCATATCCGCAACCTTTCACCGTCTGGAGCGCATTTTAAGGGATATCTGCAAAAAGACGGATAAGAAGGCGG
Organism: Bacillota bacterium; assembly: GCA_023453725.1. GTDB lineage: Bacteria > Bacillota > Clostridia > Christensenellales > CAG-138 > JAEYLA01. Next base: position 3,394 of record JAEXTB010000318.1, read on the forward strand.
AGCTTTTCATCAGCGGTGAAGATACCGAAATGGATAAGAGCGTAATCGACAACCTAGGCGATCCGCTCATGCACATCATCCGCAACGCCATTGACCACGGGATAGAGGAACCTTCCGTACGTCGGCAAAAGGGCAAACCTGAAACAGGCCGGATCACCGTAGATGCCCGCAACAACGGAGGCGAGGTGCTGGTCGTGGTGTCTGACGACGGCCAGGGACTAGACCGTGAG
>JAEXTB010000323.1 GCA_023453725.1 Bacillota bacterium
ATCATGACATTTGCGTAAATCGCGCTCTCACCTGTCTGTACAATGCAGTACGATTTTTTTGATTCCGCATAAAACCGGAACCGTTCATAAAACCCTACTGCGTCAGCACCGCGCGGCTCATATTTGGCAACAATCTCCTTATACGTTTCCCGGATCGGGACTTCCAGATCTTTGTCGCATTCCGCGGTCTCCATCAGCATGACTGGGGTTTCCACATAGCTGTCGCACGGGATAAGCTGCAGCACGGCATCAAGCAGTTCCGGTATACCGATGCCATCGGCACGTACAAATTTACAGTTGCCTTCCTGCGCAAAGCGCTTGCCCGGGAAGTTGGCGTCTGCCAACACAATCACATCGCTGTGGCCCATTTCGCACAGTGTGGCCACAAGCTCGGGGGATAAAATCTTCGGTATGCCCAATAACATGGTGTTCCCTCCTATTTTCTCGTTTGGCCTTGCGGCACATGATCAGATTATATCGCGAAACGTTTCGTTTTGATTTTAACAAGGAATTTCCAAAACGCATGCAATTAAAGCGTAGCCACCGATTCGTTAAGCAGCAATTCCGCTTTGAGGCGCATCATCAGCGGGAATGAGGCATAATCCTCCCGCATGCGCTGTACGAGTGTGTTTGCGGTCTGTTCCGCAATCAGCTCAATGGGCTGGATGACAATGGAAAGGGGAGGATTGAACATTTTTGTGAGCCGGATTTCGTCAAATCCTATAAACGAAATATCCTGCGGGATCTTCAGCTTGCGCTCAAAGGCCGCGGTGACCGCACCTATCGTCATATCGTAGTTGGTTACAAATATTGCGGTGGGCGGGTCGGACATGTCCATAAATTCGCAGAACAGGCGATAACCCGATTCATAACTGTAATCGCCCAGCAGCATCAGCGAAGGATCCAGCGGAATGGAATAATCCGCAAGCACGCGTTGGTAACCCAGCGTGCGCTCGTAACCGGTGGAAATGTCGTTCGGGCCCATCATAATGCCGACTCTGCGGTGGCGGTTGACAAGCAGATGCTCTACCGCCGCATATGAAACGCCTGAATTATCTACCAATATACGGTCATAGTCCAAACCTGTCATGAACCTGTCCAGCAGCACCAACGGAACCTTATGGGTATAGATTTCTTTAATGGCGTTTACCTTTTCCACATTGACACGTTCGGGTACAAATATAATACCATCCACTTGCTTGCTGACCAGGAACTTAATTTTGTTGAGCTCCTGCTCGGGGTCGTTGTTATAGCTGCAAACAATCAGAGAATAGCCTTGCTTTCTTAAATGATCCTCAATCAAAGAAAACAGGCTCGAAAAGAAAGACACGGAAAGCGACGGCAAAAGCGCGCCCACCGTCATGGTCTTGCTTGTTTTGAGGCTGCGGGCGGCTTGGTTTACCTTAAAATCCAACGTATGGATGGCGTGGTCAATCAACGCCCTGTTTTCCTCCAGAACGTTACCGCCATTGATATATTTGGAAATTGTGGATATGGAAAGGCCGGTCAGCCTGGCGACATCCTTGATATTGGACACTGAATTCCTCCTGCTGCAAGAACAGAAAAACTGCGCGAAACCTTTCACTTATTGTAATATGTCCAATCACCCGCTGTCAAGCATGCGGAAAGTCCCAATTAATAAAGAAAACACGCTTCACAAAAGAAAGTACCCAAGGTGGGACAAATCTGAAATTTGGCGAAAAGTGGCGAAAAGTCTGAAAAAATTTTAGAAGGGATACAAATGTGCCGTCAGAATTTCGGTGCGCATTTCCGTGTTGACAATGCAATTTTGCATATGTTATAATCCAAGCGAAACGTTACGTGATAAATACGATCAAAACTGCAAAAATAGACGAGTAAGAATAAAAGAACAGAAAAACGGATATCACAATTCCAGATTTCGACGAAAAGAGTTAGTTCATATACGAAAGCAGGCAGGCGCACCGGCAAAGGAGTGGGGCGCTGCAAAACGGACCGGCGCAGTCCCGGGCCAAAACAATTCATGGCTAAGAGGTGACACCATGGCTGAAGTATTGCTCCAAATGGAAAATATACAGAAGTACTTTCCCGGCGTCCATGCGCTGGACAATGCGGCGCTCTCCGTCAACGCGGGCGAGGTGCACGCGCTCATCGGGGAAAACGGCGCGGGAAAATCCACGCTGATGAAAATACTCAACGGCATCTACAAAAAGGATGGCGGAACCGTGCGCGTGCGCGGCGAGGAAGTGGATATCTCTTCTCCCGAACGCGCAAAGGAACTTAAGATCGGCATCATCCATCAGGAGCTCAACCTGATGCCGCATCTTACGGTTGCAGAAAACATATTCATCGGCCGCGAGTTTAAAAGCGGCGTGTTTTTGAACGACGCCAAGGCGAATAAGGAAGCGAAAAAGCTCCTTGACTCGCTGCATATCGATATTGATCCCACGGCGACCATACAGTCGCTCACCGTCGCCAAGCAACAGATGGTGGAGATCGCAAAGGCACTCTCGTTTGACAGCGAGATATTGGTTATGGACGAACCCACCGCCGCGCTCACAGAAAACGAAATTCAGGAACTCTTTAAGTTTATTCGGGATCTGCGCGCCAAGGGCCATGGCATTATCTACATTTCCCACCGGCTTGACGAGCTGCCCGTCATCACGGACAGGATTACCGTCATGCGGGACGGCCAGTATGTTGGCACCGTCAACACCAAGGACGTCACCAAACAGCAGATCATTTCTATGATGGTGGGCCGTACCATCTATGAAGAGCCCAAGAGCAAAAGCGACGTGCCCGAAGGCGCGCCTGTGGTATTGGAAGCGCGCAATCTTGTTGCCAAGAACGTCAAGGATGTTTCCTTTACGCTCCGCCGCGGCGAAATTCTCGGCTTTGCGGGGCTTATGGGCGCAGGCCGGACGGAAACCATGCGCGCCCTGTTTGGCGCGGATGAATTGGTATCCGGAGAGATTTACTTAAACGGCAAACAAGTCACAATCAAATCCCCCTATGACGCGGTGCGCCTGGGGATTGGTTACCTCTCGGAAGACCGCAAGGCGTTTGGTATTGCAACGGGCCTTTCCGTACGGGAAAACTGTGTGCTTCCCAGCCTAGAGAAC
>JAEXTB010000338.1 GCA_023453725.1 Bacillota bacterium
ACCATTACGACATTGTGGAATCAAAGTTAACGCTGCAGCGGTTGTTGCTTAAATACCCCCCCGAAATACGCGAGGCATTCATCATCCATGTCATCGACGGTGAGCCCAGCCGGGTGTTGGCTGAACAACTCAATATCAAGCACGATACGCTGCGCAGGCAGTTTTCGCGCATGAAACAGGAGCTTCTCGATACTTATTCAAGCAACATTAACAAAAAAACCCTATTCCTCCTGCTATTATCTGTCCCATTTGATTGATGGTGGCGTGTATTCATTAGCGAGGAGGGTCGCGTATGAAATGGCCAGGATTAAAAAGGCGGCTTCGCCTGAAACCATATTTGATTGACCCATACCGCAGCATCAGCCACCGGGAGGCCCGCCGCATCTGGAAAGAGCAGGGCAGGCCTGATATCTGGGAGCTCTTGGAAGGCGCACGGAAAAAGGCCGGAAAGACGCCTGAGGAATGGCAGGCCCTCACCGGGCTTAAAGCGAAGCGGCCCCATGCTTCCCATGCGACTATACGGCGCTGGGCTGTCGCCTGTGTGTTTGTGCTGCTTGCAGGCGCGTTCCTTGCGTTTACGGCACCCGGCCGGGCGTTTGCTGCGCAGGTATATAAGACGTTTACGACAATTGCGGAAAACATCTTTATCCGGAAAGAAGAGCATCCCGCCGAGTCTTATGCGGAACCAAGGAGCGAACATGAGGACAGCGACAGCGTAAAAGTAGCATCACTGGAGGATGCATACGCCAGTATCGGACGCCCTTTGCTCTACTTCCCGGATAAGCAATATGTTCTTAAGAGCATTGAAACCAGAAAAACCCAATCCGGCACTATTTTGATTACCCAATACGTAAGGGATGATGTTACCATTCACCTTGTCCATCGTTGGCCCCAGGAAGGACAGGACAGTGAACTAACCATACAGCTGCTGGACGGAGAGTATCATTCGGTCTATACTGCATCGGGACTTTTAATGGAAGGTACTTATGCGGAGGACCATACCTACCAGGGCGGCACGGTAGGCGATGATTTCACCATAAAAATAATACTTGAACACTTAGAGGATGCCGATGAGATTGCTTCCATCATCCAACCGATTATGTTCTTTCCCTCATAAAAAAACGGGCTGCGGTGTCGCAGCCCGTTTCTATATTCAAGAAATTAAATCGTGTAATAGTTGGTATTCGAAGTGCTTCCGAGGCTTGTGTTTACCGTATAGACAACTTTGTAACTCCCAGAAGTCAAAGTAACATATTTTGAGTTATACAGGTAGACGTCATATCCGGCTGTTGAAACAGAAGTCACGCTCTGCCATTTTCCTGCATTATACTTATAGAGAACAGACACCCCCGTTTTGTACGAACTGTCACCCGTCACCTCGATCCACAGATAATGGCCGCTTCCACCGGCTGAAGTGAGTCCTCCGTCTCCGGAGCCTGCGCCAAACGGCTGCACATCGAATGCGGAGGCCACAATTGGCATGCTCAGAGCTGAAAGCATGAGCACCATGATCAACGCGGCAAAAATTCTCCTCTTCATTTAGAAATACCCCCATGTTTTATTTGGACGCAATTGGCGTCCTATTTAATAAACACGGGACAGGCCTTTAAATGGGACAAGTTAAGACAAAATATTTTATAATTTGCAATATTTCTTATCTAAATCTATTGGATTAACCCAAATAAGCAAAAAAATCAGAGCTGCCTTAGAAAAGCAACCTTTCATTATTCCTCCATGAGATATTCGCGCACACCTTTCCAAAGGTACCCCTTTGCAGTCTGTTCAAGGTCGCAGGGCTCTTCTTCCCCCGCGCGCCTCAACATAGCCGGGAGATCATAGCCGCCCGAAAATATTGCTTTCTTTGCAATACCCGGATGGAGCGCCTTTTGGGGGCACCGGTAGATGCACCGTAAGCAAAACAGGCACCTTGCCTGAAAATGCGGTTTTCCGTTTGCCATGATAATATTCCTTCCGGGGCACTCGCGCGCACATAAGCCGCATCCGTTGCAGCTTTCCATTCGCTTGATTGTCTTTGCGTAAAACCGGCAGCCTAGCTTTTCCGCCTCGCATACGCGGGAAAGAATGCGGTCAATGACTTTGGGCTTTTTGCGGTGAACCCCACCATCCGCCAGATTGTCTAAAATCCGCTCGACCTTTTTGGGCAATATGCGCAGGATCATCCCGCAGAGCGCAGGCTCGGTCTCAAGAAACAGATTGGGCGGCATAATGAGCATCTCTTCCAGCATCACAGGGCATCCCGCTTTTTTAAGCCGGCGGATGCTGCTCAACCGGCAGGCGGTGTTGGGCATGATTTCCCCACCGCCGGAAACGGAAATGACGGCTGAGGGCAGTTTTACGTCAACGCCACGCAAGCTTTTGAGCCAGTTATATACAGGCTCCGGAGCGTTTGCCGCGTGCACCGCAAAGAGAAGCAAAAGCAATTCTTCCCGATCGTTTTGATACGCGTCCCCGGCACGAATAGGCACCGTCACGGTTTGTACGCCGCGCAAATGAAGCGCCCGCACAAAACAATCCGCCGCATGTGCCGTGCCTCCGGTGCCGGAGAAGTATGCGATCTTAACTTTTTGATACGGAAAAGTCATATGCTCCATTCGCCCCGCCCCCTCCAAATTCTGGTTGTCACGTTATTCAGTGTAACGTATCATTTGTGACTGTCAATGAGGGAAAGGTAAAAGTTGTACCTGGGCTGTCAGCCAAAATAATAAGCTGCCCTAATGAACTGCCTACGGCGCCGCACTCGGATGATTTGATCAGCGTAGCGCTCCGTAGCCCGTTATTTGACAGATTGAACGCGGCACATACAGTGTTGCCATCAGCCAATCGTGCGGGCTCATAGAACCCCGTAAACAATTTCTTTGTATGCTTTGCGTCAAGCGTATTCCGCATAATCGTATCCGCTTAGCGCAAGCAAGACCTGAGCGGGCAGATAGAACAGCCACATAAAGAACGATGCCAATGGATAATAAGGATTGCTTGCCGTCAGGGTGTTGAACAGGGCAACGTGAATATCACACAATAAAAACATCATCATGCCGGCAGTTGCCAAACGGCGGTTCACCTGTGGAAGCGGCGCTGCAAACGCAAACATTGTGACGGCCACTATCAGTACGCCATACAGGCAACCGAGTATAACTATTATCGGAAACCCATCAATCAAAATTTTCGCCATAAGGCACCCCGCCAACACAAAGGCAACGATTGCCGCAGCGGGTTTGGAGAAGCCCGGTTTGTAACGCCGTATATACATCAAATGCACAAAACAAAAGGCAACTAGGCCGGGAACGGGCCGTTCTAACAGAAGAAGAAACAAATCGGATACACAGGTAAGAAACAGGGCAACTACCAGCAAGGCGGAGTCCCTCTTGTCCCATGCGCCGTTGTTTAAGCGCATGGCAATGGCAAGGCAAAGGAGCATGCCCGAATATTTCATGAACGTGGATAATAGCCCCAAGCTGGCAAAGAAAAGATCCACCGTTATAAAAGACAGATAGACGGCGGCCAGCATCATAAGCAATATGCAAACCGGGCGGTTTTTTATGAGCCGTTTCACCTGCATCTCCTTCTATAAACGCACCCTTATTCCTCAGTCACGGGCAGAGCACTCGTATGTGCTTGCCATCAAAAGTATTTTGTCATGGAAGCTTGGATTTATGGCACAGCATTTGCCTATATGCGCTTAGGGTTGAAAGCACAAAACCCCAGAGAAACTTCTCTGGGGTTCTGCATGGCGCGCTGTAAGGGATTCGAACCCCTGGCCTTTTGGTCCGTAGCCAAACGCTCTATCCAGCTGAGCTAACAGCGCATACCGCACTTGCGGCGCGACATTGATTATACCCAAACGCTTGCCTCATGTCAAGAAAAATATCAAAGGGAAGAAACGGAGCGCGTCTCCTTTGAATCTGCCCTTCTCCCGCATATGCCGCCAGGTGGAACACATGGCCCAAATTTCAGGGAGTCTGCTTGAAAAACAAGCTGAAAAGCAGCACATTCCTTTTCCCAAATAAAAATAATATACTATTTACAAACCGATGGCGTTGTGGTAGCATAGCACACATAACAGGGGATGGTATGATTTTTTGCCCATATCCCTGAATACCACAAGGAGAAACGCATGGCAAACCTGTACTTTAGCAGCTATTACTACTTTGGCTTTGCTTACTTTCGCAAGGCTCATTGTTGTTTGGCTGCATAAAGGCAATGGCAGGACATGCGATATCAAGCGTGAACTGTAAACAAGGCTCCGCAGCTAGACAAGGCTGCGGAGCTTTTTTATATCACTACTGTATATCATATTTTAACAAATAGAGAGGTAGCGCCATGATCGTCATCATCAAACCCAATGTCACACGGGACCAGTTGAAGCCGCTTTTGAACTGGCTCAAAAGCAAGCAGCTGGACATTCATGAGAGCACCGGCGAAACGCATACCATACTGGGCCTCGTCGGGGATACCACCCAGGTGGATATGGAAATGATCAAGGCGCTTGATATCGTAGCGGACGTCAAGCGCGTGCAGGAGCCATACAAGAACGCAAGCAGGCATTTCCACCCGCTTGATACCGTGGTAAATGTCAACAGCGCGAAGATCGGCGGCGGGAACTACATGCTCATCGCAGGCCCGTGCTCAGTGGAATCGGAAGAGCAGATCATCACCGTCGCAAAGGAAGTCAGGGAAGCTGGCGCCAACATGCTGCGCGGCGGCGCGTTCAAACCCCGCTCTTCCCCCTACGCGTTCCAGGGCCTGCACGAAGAAGGCATCCGGCTGCTGTTGCTCGCCAAAAAAGAAACCGGCCTTCCCATTGTGACGGAAATCATGGATATATCCCAATTGCCGGTGTTTGATGAGGTCGATCTCATACAGGTGGGTGCCCGTAACATGCAGAACTTTGAGCTATTAAAAGAGCTTGGCCGCCTTAGAAAGCCCATCCTGTTAAAGCGCGGGCTTTCGAGCACGTTTGAAGAATTGTTGATGAGCGCGGAATATCTCATGGCGGGCGGCAACGAGCAGGTGATCTTATGCGAGCGCGGCATCCGCACCTTTGAAACCTACACAAGAAACACGCTGGACCTTTCCGCCATACCGGTGTTAAAGGGTCTCTCCCATCTCCCCGTCATTGTGGACCCAAGCCACGGCACGGGC
>JAEXTB010000342.1 GCA_023453725.1 Bacillota bacterium
ATCGTACCGTATTGCTAAATGAGGCGCGCGTGGAGGCGCTGGACACGGCGCAGAAAAAATACGACGGCGCTAAGCGCGGCCTGGAGGCTGTAAAGGCACAGACCGGCGACCGGTCGGCCATACGCAAAGCCGAATCTTTTGTAGAAGGTGCTACGGTGAACCTCCTCAAGGCGCGGTATCTACAGCAAGGGGAAGGGGAGCCCAAGGAGGCGGCGGTGCAGGCCGGTCTGCTGACGTTCAACGGGTGGCGAATCATTTGTTCGCCGTTTGAGTTGTTTTCCACACTCGCACTGCAGCTCAAGCAGCGTACGGGTGTCGAGATGTTCGGCTATGTCAATGCGCTGTTTGGCTATCTGGCCGACCGGGACGCCTACGACACGGGCGATTACGAGGCGCTCATGAGCGTATTTGAACGAGGTGCCGGGGAAGTGTATATCGACCGACTTACCGAATGGTTATCGTAAAGGAGAAGCATATGCAGTCTATTACAAAATACTTGGATTATGTCAAGGAACAGCTTTCGGCGCTGACGCTCACGCAGGCCGAACCGCTTGAACAAGCAGCGAAGCTGGCGGCGCAGAGCTATTGCGACGGGAAGCAGTTCTTTACGTTTGGCACCGGGCATTCGCACATGATCGCAGAGGAAATCTACCTGCGCGCTGGCGGTCTCGCCTTTGTCAAGGGTATACTGCCGGGCGAGTTGATGCTGCACCAAAAACTCAATATGAGCACCTATCTGGAGCGGCTGGAGGGCTACGCCGATATCCTGCTGAATCTCTATGGAGTGGGCGCGGGGGATACAATGCTAATCATCTCCAACTCGGGGCGTAACAGCGTGCCGGTGGAGATGGCGCAGGGCGCAAAGGCGCGCGGCGCAAACGTCATCGCGATTACATCGCTGAAGCATTCACAGAAGGTTTCTTCACGCAATAAGAGCGGAAAGCGTCTATTTGAGGTGGCCGATGTCGTACTGGATAACCAGGCGGCCTACGGCGACGCGGCGTTTACAGTACCCGGCTGTTCCACGCCAACGGGGCCGATCAGCGATATCATGGGCATAACGCTGGCACAGGCGCTGGTGGTGGGCATAGCGGAGCAGTTGGCGGCATGCGGCATAGATCCACCGATATTCCGCAGCTCAAACTCCGATAACGCCGACGAGCACAACGATAGGCTGCTGCACAAGTATTTCAGGGACTGATATGGGAAAATTCGAAGACGCGCGCGGCAACATCCGGCTGATCGTTTTTGATCTTGATGGTACCGCGCTAAACAGCAAAAAGCAGGTGAGCCCGCGTACCAAGGAGGCCATGCGGCGGGCCGCCCAACAAGGCATCCGGCTGGTACCCGCCACTGGCCGCCAGATGGGCGATATCCCCGACCATGTATTACGAAGCATTCCGGAGGCATCCTATGCCGTCACGGCCAACGGCGCGTTGGTTTACCGGATGCCGGAGCAGGAGGTTGTGCTTTCCCGGGGGTTTGCCGTGCCGAACGCACGCCGGATTATTGAGGAATGCCGACGGTACAAAGCAATGCTGCATGTTGGGTACGGAAGGGGCGGCGTTATCGACAACCAGGGCGTTGCGTGGGAAGACCGCTGGGTGAGGGATGAGATTGAGGCGCTCTCGCGCACCTGGCTATTTAATCTTGCGGATACCTGGGTAGAGTTGGCTGCGTGGCAGGATTTGCCGTGCAAGATGACGCTGATCTTTTTTGACCCTGCCGAGCGGGAGCGTGCCATCCGAGAATTTTCGCGGTGGTCGGAAATGAACATTTCATCATCGGAGATAACGAACTTGGAGATCATGCCGCCAGAAACCAGCAAGGGCAGCGCAGTCTCGTTTCTCGCGGCCTGCGAGGGTCTTGATGCGCGGCAGGTCATGGCGATTGGCAACGGACTTAACGACATGGATATGCTCTCGGCTGCGGGGCTTGGCGTAGCGGTGGGCAACGCCGAGCAGGAACTCAAGGAGATGGCCGATGTCGTCACGGCAAGCTGCGACGAGGATGGCGTCGCGATTGCGATCGAAGCGATCCTGTAGGAAAGAAGCTGCAAGTTGGTTTTATGATATGAAGCACGGCGCTTTTATAGTAATCACAAAAAATACATTATGGAGGGCAATATCCAGCAGGAAATGAAACATGTCTGGGACTACACACACCCCCCTATCCTTAAGGATAGGGGGGTCAGCACGATGGCGCTTGGATCAGACGTAATTTTACCCATCTCTTTCTCGGGTGTTACATGATAGGATCTTTTAACCTGAATAATACGCGGACAGCAAACCTGAAGAAACCAATTTGTGAAACCCGCAGAACATGTCTTTCGGCCACAGGCCTTGGACTCCTTCTTTTTCCATAAAAATTAAGGCTTCGGCAAGAGAACCTATGCCCATGTCATAATAAATCTGATCAAAGTGGTTGCAGATACCTACAATATCTATGACCACCTTAAGGTTAGCGGCAAGGGCATGGGGGTAATTTTCACATTTCAAATTGCTGTGGTGATGAAGAATAATCGCTTGTACAATGGGTCGATCAAAATGCGCAACCATTTCGCGGCCTAAGACAGTATGACGTTCCTCTTGTTTGGCAAAGCTGCCCTCGAGGATATCTGCGTCCATGGCCAATTGACCGATGTCCTGGAGATAAACCCCTTTTTTCATCTCCGCAATATCGCTTACAGGCAGATCTAGCCGGATCGCCAATTGCTCCGCCAGATACGCCACTCGGGAGCATTTTGCTTTCACAGCAGGGTTGCGGTGGCTCAAAGCTGTGCCGAGGCAGAACATAATGTCATCAAAGCTTTCACACCGGGAACGCTCTTCCTGAATGGATAATAGTGCTTTGATTTTGGTGACAAGCTCTACCCGATCAAAGGGCTTGATCAGAAAGTCGGAGGCCCCTGCCTCAATGGCCCGGATTCTGTGCTGGTCTTCATTTAAAACGGTAAGCACAATAATTGGCATGGTCTTTAAGCCGGGAATACTGCGCAGCTTTTCACAAACCTGGAAGCCGTTTAGCGTGGGCAGCATAATATCAACAATAGCCAAGTGGGGTGTTTCTTCCGCCGCCAAAGTAATGGCTTGCATGCCATCTGTGGCTTCCAATACTATAAAGCCGTATTTTGTAAGGATCTCCTTTACCAGCTTTAGGCTGAGCAAATCATCCTCAAGAACAAGGATTTTTTTTGACACGATACTCGCCCTCCTCGTTTTATTGATCCCGAGCACATTCGAATGGTTCTATCGGAAGCAAAAAGCAGGCTACGGTACCGCCGCCTGAATTTTCCTCCAGCCAAATGGTACCTTTGTGTAGTTCCACCAGGCTTTTACAGATGGAAAGACCCAAGCCAACGCCCCTGTACAACTTGGTATAACTGGAGTCGGCCTGCTCAAAGGCTAAAAAAACCTTCTCCCGCATTTTTGCAGGTATCCCGATGCCGTTATCCGAAACCATAATTTTGATCTTATCATTTTGGGGTTCAACGGTAATCGTAATACTTCCGCGGGCGGGAGTAAATTTTATTGCATTTGAGAAAAGGTTTGCAAGAATTTGCCGAAATTTTTTAGAATCCCAGCATGGAACAGGCAGATTTTCTTGGGTTTGAATCTCAAAATGAAGTTCCTTGGCCTGAATTTGAGGTTGAAACAACGCACAAATATCGCGTATAGATTTGTTAATATTCATAGGGGCAGGTGCCAATTTCTCTACATGCTGATCGAGCTTGATCATGTCCAGAATATCGTTGATCAAATCCAATAGTTGGGTTCCGCTTTCAAGTATGCTTTCCAGAAATTCTTCTTGCTTCTCATTTAATTCGCCGAAAAGCTTATCCCGCAGAAGCTGAGAAAAACCGATGATAGAATTTAAAGGGGTTCGCAGTTCGTGGCTCATGTTGGCCAGAAACTGGGATTTATATTTGTTGGCGGATTGCAGTTCGGTAATGGT
>JAEXTB010000344.1 GCA_023453725.1 Bacillota bacterium
CGCGGTGGAGCGGCAGCTCCTCGCTCTGGCGGGACCTTTTCTCTCCCGTATAGCGCCATACTTTCGCGGAGGCATCCACCCGTCCGCGCTCGTTCCACTGGGCAAGGCCAAGTGACAGCCCCTTTGCCTCTGAGGAATAAGCCGCCCGGCCGTCTACGTTCTCATAATTTTCGCTCACAATCACCGGCTTGTGTTTGAGCTGGGTCGGTATTTTCATAGGACGATCCTCTCCTTATTAGTAAATTACTCATTTACTAATATTATATTCTTATGATTTTATGCTGTCAAGAAATGCAAAAAGCGCGGATGCCCCGCGCTTCAGGCTGCCGACAAATCTATTTCAGAGTTTTAGCACACCGCCGATTATTTTCTGCTTTGGGAAACTGCTACCACCAAGTGTGCGGCCTTGGCTGCACATCCGGTTCCCGACTTCTTTTCTTAAGAGAGCCGCCTCAGGGGGCGCGGGGGGCGAAGTCCTCCCGCTATTAAATAAAATATTATATCGTCGCCACCGTAGGCGGCGATACCTTCATTCATTCACATTGCATCCTGCAATATCGCTTCAATGCGCGCAAGCTCTTCTTCCGTAAACGCCAGATTGTTGAGTGTATGGAGGTTTTCCTCCAACTGCGAAAGCCTGCTTGCACCCACGCAGACGGAGGTGATGGCGGGGTTATTTAATACCCAGGCAAGCGCCATCTGGGCCAGCGTCTGCCCTCGCTCCCGGGCAATGCTATCAAGCTGCTTTGCCAATTCCACCTGCGCCGTCGCGGCTTCCGGTGTTAGAAACACGCTGGGACCGCCCGCGCGGGAATCGGCGGGAACGCCGTCAAAATAGCGGGAGGTCAATATGCCTTTTGCAAGCGGGCTGAACGCAATGGCTCCAATACCCTTTTCAAGAAGCGCCTGCTCGGGGCCGTGCTCAAACTCGCGCGCGAGCATGGAGTAGCGCGGCTGGCTGATCAAAAGCCGCACGCCCATCCCCTGCAAGATATCGTACGCCTGTTTCGTCTGCTCGGCGGAGTAGTTGGAAATGCCCACATAAAGCGCTTTGCCGCAGCGAACGGCATGAGCAAGCGCCTCCATGCTTTCCTCCAGCGGGGTTTCCGGATCGGGCCGGTGGTGGTAGAAGATATCCACATACTCCAACTGCAGACGTTTCAGGCTTTGGTCCAGGCTCGAAAGCAAATATTTTCTGGAACCCCAATTTCCATACGGCCCCGGCCACATGGGGTAGCCCGCCTTGGTGGAAATAATGAGCTCGTCCCGGTGGGAACGAAGTTCACCCTTAAGGACGTGGCCCAGCGTTTCCTCCGCGGAGCCCGGCGGCGGGCCGTAATTGTTGGCTGCGTCAAAGTGCGTAATGCCGTAGTCGAACGCGCCGCAGAGGAGATCCCGGCAGCCGTCGTAGCTTGCAGCGCCTCCAAAATTGTGCCAGATACCAAGGGAAATGGCGGGCAGCTTCAGCCCGCTGTTGCCTACCCGGCGGTAGAGCATAGCGTCGTATCGGTGTTCGTCTGCACGGTAATCCATGGCGTTCCTCCTGCAAAAAAAGAGTGGAACCAAAGAAGAAAGGAGGCGATGCCTCCTTGTAATTCCCCGTATTTATAGCGAATACAGCAGCGCCACGGCATTGGCGCGGATGCACTCGCCGCGTCCCTCCGGGCCCGCACCTTCGGTGGTGGTGGCTTTAAGGCCGATGCGGTCGGGCGTAAGCCGCAGCGCCGCGGCCAAAAGCTCGCGCATGGCGGGAAAATGCGGCGTCAGCTTGGGGCGTTCGGCCACCACTGTGACGTCCACGTTCCGCACACCATAGCCCGCGGCATGCAGGCGGTCAGCCACGCGCATCAGCAGCGTCAGGCTGGAAATGCCCTTGTATTTGGGGTCGCTGTCCGGAAACTGTACGCCGATATCGCCCATACCCGCGGCGCCCAGCAGTGCGTCCATCAGCGCGTGGGTCAGTACATCAGCATCAGAATGCCCCAACAAGCCCTTTTCAAACGGAATGTCCACGCCGCCTAATATCAGCGGGCGGTTTTCTGTGAGCAGGTGGACATCCTCTCCGCAGCCAACCCTGAGGCCCGCCTGCGCGCCAAGGCCCGCGGCCGCGGCGCAAAGATGTTCTTCCAGCCAGACCAAGTCCTCGGGCGCCGTCAGTTTGCGGTTGTCGATGGAGCCGCTGACAAAGTGCACGGCATGTCCGGCATGGGCATAGAGCGTGCTGTCGTCCGTCGCGAGAAACCCTTCCTGCCGCGCCGTCTCGTAAGCCGCCAGTATGGAAGCATGGTCAAACGCCTGAGGCGTCTGCGTATGCAGCAGCTCCTCGCGGGGGAGCGCGTTGATTTTGCCGGCCTCGCCCGGCTGCACATGCAGCACCGTATCCCGTACCGGTATGGCCGCAACGCCGCTGCCATACAGGCGTACGCTGTCAATGCACGCATGGATGAGACCGGGGCGGGCAAGGCAGCGCGCCGCATCGTGGATGAGCGCAATACCTGGCTGTGTGGACAACAGCCCCTGATGGACCGAGTCCTGACGGGTAGCGCCGCCGCTGCAAACGGTTACGGGAACGCCCGCGCGCTGAGAAAGAGACTCCGCATGCGCGCGCGTCGCATCGTTCACAACCATGACAATGCGGTTGACCCCGCCTTTTACCAGCGCCTCCAGGCTCATGTCCATAGGCGTTTTGCCGTTCGGAAGGCGGTAAAGAAGCTTGTGGAAGCCCATGCGCTGCGAATCGCCCGCGCAAAGCAGGATGCCCGTAATGCTCCGGTTCCTCATTGGGCCTCCTCCAGCACGGTATACATATCGGAAGCATCCGCCTTTAAGGCATGCTCCTGTATGGAGTTTACGCGCACGCTCAACGTCTTCCCTCCCAAACGGAGGGAGAGAACATCCCCCACCTTGACTTCGGCGGAAGGCTTCGCTTCTTTCCCGTTGATCTGTACGCGGCCCAAAGAAGCGGCTTCGTTGGCGACTGTCCGCCGCTTAATCAGCCGCGAGACTTTCAGGTATTTATCCAATCTCATGTAGGACCTCTCTTGTTTTAAATGAGTACATGCTGTCATTCAAGGTATTTGAGGGCTCTGCCCTCAAGCTCCCGCTCAGGGCCGTTACGGCCCTGAAAACCCATCCCCGGAAACCACAAAAAACTGTTCCGAACAGGGATTCCCAAGGGATGTGTCCCTTGGGTGGGGTCAGGGGCAAGGCCCCTGAATGAAGGAATATCAAGTAGTTGCATTCGTTCCGCCTGGCGGCGCAAGCCATTCGTCAAACCATTCCGAAAGCTCTGTGTTCGCCGCCTGCTCAAACGCGGCCACAAGCTGCGCCTTTGTCGTAATACCATAGGCGTTGGTTTCAATATAAGTACGCAGGCCGTTAAAAAACGCCTCGTCGCCGATTTTTTCTCTGAGTGCCGCGAACATGGCGGCTCCCCGCCAGTAGGCGGAATTCACATACGCGTCCTCGGTTGCATAGGAAGACAGCGGGCCGTCTATCTTTCCGCCCAGCGCCGCCCGCTCCACCAGGTAACGACTACTTAGCGCGCCATACGCCGCTTCGTTCCCCGTCCGCTCAAAATACACAAGGCTTAAGTAACTGGTGAGCGATTCATCGAGCCACGGCGCGTTGTACTGATCGGACCCGATGATGCCGTAAAACCACTGGTGGATAATTTCGTGCGTGATTGTCAGCTCCAGTTCCAGCTCGCGCCCCGGCAGGTACAGCTCGCGCTGCACCATCAGAAGGTTTGGGTATTCCATGCCCGCGTAGGCCATATCCGCCTGCGCAATTGTCAGGGTGGAATACGGGTAATTGCCCAGTATGGGGGAAAGTGTATTGAGTACGTTCTTTGCAATCGCGGCGCCGCGAGTGGCGCTACCTTCGCTTAACGCATTAGAGTAAATGGTAACCTCTCCCTGCGGTTCTTTGGCCTGCTGCATGGAAAGGCCGAGCATGCACGCGAAGTCGCGTACGCGGGTGGCTGCGATATAGCTGGTGGTGAGCGTTCCGTTGTTTTCCGTACCCGTAACAGCCCCGGTGGCAGCAAGCGAGTATTCCGCGGGATAGGTAAACGCCACGCGGTAATCTGCCACTTCGCTGTAATAGGGATCGCCTATCGGGGCGTAGCTGTCCGTCACCCACTTGCCGTCCTGATAGACGGCAAGTATGGGAAGAAAATTGCCCAGCTGATAGCCAAGCTCCGTATGCCCAAAGCGGCCGTCTCGTGCGGGCACATCCACAACAAACTCAATAGCGATCTCCGCCTTTTCGCCGGGGAGGAGTTCTTTTACCAAGGGTACCGTTAAAAGCATGCCGTCGTCGGAAACCTTAAAATACGCCAGCGCGCCATTCAGGCTCACCGAGGATATGATTGCACCGCCCGCGTCGAAATCGCCTTTATAACTATCGGAAGATTCGCTTGCCCCGGGTGCCGAAGCGTTCTGGTACGCGTTGGCGTGCAGGTGAAACGGAAGCTCATAAAGCGTATCGCCGGTCACGTTTTCATAGTTCACACGAAGCATGGCGTAGAGCCTGTCGTGCGAAGGCCTTAGCTCCATCGCGAGCGCATAGCTCGTCTTGGGGGCGTTGGTTGGCCTGCCCGCACCTGCCGCCGCGCTGCCCTGCACAGGCGTTGCGGATGGCTCGGGCACAGGAGACGGAACTTGGGTGAAAGCTGGCCCGGTAGGAGATGGCGCGGCCTGCGTAACGGCGGGCGTGGGCTCAGGTGTAGCGGCTGCGCCGCCAATTGCGGGCAGCGAGAATACGCCAGTCAGGAGCAGGATCAATACAAGGGCGGCCGCGCCAAGCAACCCATACAGCCAGATGGGCTTGCGGTAGGATGTATATCTTCTGCCGCCGTACTTGGGCAAGTAAACCCCTCCTTTAAAGAACCTGCGCGGTTTAATCCTGCGCCTGATATGCGCGCAGCCCGTACTGGGCAATCAGCGCCTGCAGCGATCCATCCGCTTCCATGTCCTGTATTACGGTGTCCGCCATCATGGCAAACGCGGAACTGTCTGCATACGCGGCGGCCACATATTCCACAGAGCCGATCGGCGTTTCATGCAGCGAAAGCCCTTCGGCCAACAACTTGGGCAATTGTGCGCCGCAGGCTGCGATATACGAAATTTTTCCCGCTTTGAGCGCCGTAACCAGGTCCGGGTAGGATGCGTAATATTTAAACCCTTGGGTGGAATAATACTCCTGCTTCTGCGCAAACGCCTTCCATGTGCGTTCCGCCGCGCTTCCTTCTATTACGCCGACGACTCCGCCGGTTAAAGAGGCGCGCTCATCTCCTTTTCGGCAAACCAGGCGCACGGTGTCACGGAAGTATGCGCCGGTGTAGGCGTACTGGGAATCGGATGTGTCTGAAATCTGCGCAAGCGCCAGGTCAATCTCACCGCTGTTTAACTTGGGCAGCGCGGTATAGGCGGTGACCGGGGTCAGTTCCAGCGCCACATCGGCGGAAAGATCCGGGAATATGCGCTTTGCAGTCTCTCTGGCGATGGCAATCTCAAGCCCTTCCCCATTTTGCGAAAAACCGGGTACATCAGTCCTGACACCCACGCGCAAGACACCCAGGCGCTGTGCGCGCAGCAGCTCCGGTGTATTGAGCAGCTGGTTTGCGGGGCGCAGCAAAATCACCAGCAGCGCCACAACGATGAGCGGCACCGCCACAATGAGTATGCGCAGCTGTTTTTGCAGCAGACCGGCCATATGGTGGATGCGCCGCCTGTTACGCCGCTTTTGCATTGTACTCTCCCGCTACTTGTTTCATGCGTTATGCACTATGTTTCCCATCCAAGGGGCAGTTAGCTCGGTACCCACAGTTCGAACTGGTTGTGTTGCGTCGCGGCAAAGCCGCATCCTTATACGCTCGTTCTCACCGGGACTTCGCTTCGCTGTTTCCCCCACCGAGGGCGCTCAACTCGTCCCCCATGTCAGAAGTATTGTATCCCATTTGCATGCGTCTGGCAAATGGTGAAAACGCAATATTCATGGTACGTTCACAGTTCCCACCCGCCCAGTGCTGTTGCATTGGCAAGTCAAACGTTGTAGAATAAGGTAGTTATACGATATAATAGGTAAGCGTGTGCCGGTCATACCATATTACAGTACACGCCGGGAGGTTTATGCCGTGGCTCTGGCCTTGCAAATGAAGAAGTTCATCAATTCCGAGCATGCTGGGGATTATGTATCCATCGTGTTGCCGGGTTTTCCGGATAAAAGCGGCGTTGCTACGCCGGAAGAAACAAAGATTCATTATCTGGAAGCGGGCGTAGGCGAGCCGCTGCTGCTGCTGCATACCGTTGGGCAAAGTCTGTACACCTGGCGCAATGTGTTCAATGCCCTTTCCGAACACTATCGTGTCATCGCAATTGATCTTCTGGGGCATGGCTATTCCGGCCGCCCTGTGCAGTTTGACTATACCATTGCGGAGCAGTCTGAAGCGCTCCGGCTCTTTATGGACGCAAAAGGCATTGAAAGCGCGCATATCGCCGGGTTCTCCATGGGGGCGATCTATGCGCTGGACTTTGTTGTCAAAAACCCGGAACGCGTGGGCAAGGTCGTCTTGCTTTCGCCCGGCGGGATTACGCCGGAAATGCCGCTTGCCATACGCATGCTGCAAAGCCCGCTGTTTGGCGGCATTGCCTGCAGGCTCTACAACCGCAGAACAATGGAGAAGATACTTTCGGAGTGCTTCTTTGATCTGACCAATATAAACGAAGAAATGCTCGATTCGTATTACGCCACAATCGCGGATCCCTATTCCAGAAAGGCCATGCAGCTTTCCGTTGTCAATTTTGATGAACAGGAAGTGGAAAAGGCGCTAAGAAGCGTTGACGCTTCTGTATTGATCCTTTGGGGCGGTGAGGACAAGTGGCACAATCCCAACAGCAGTGAGCTGTACCATGCCATTTTGGCAAACGCGCAGTTTTCGGTTATCCGCAACGCGGGGCACCTGCTTCATGAAGAAAAGGCGCAGCGGTTTGTGGATGCAATTTTAGAATATATCCCGGCGCCGGTGGATTTATAAAAGCAGCGGCAGGGCATACTCCTTCCTAGGCGCAAGGGGGAATAAACAGGACCTTCGCAAAGGAGGCAGTCATGCAGGGGCTCCTTGAAACAATACAGGCAAATTGGATGCAATACGCCGGGGATTTATTAGGCATATTGCTCATATGGGTCGTCGCAACCGTACTTTCGCGGGCAGCCGCCAAGATTATTACGGCTTCGCAGCACAAGCGGGCCACCAAGCTTGCGCCGGAACGCCAGCGGCGTGCGGAAACCGCCGCCACCATATCCAAAAGCCTGAGCCGGTATATCATATTTTTTCTTGCCATCGCGGCGACCATCGGCCAGCTTGGGCTGACTTCCGCCATGAGCTCGCTGCTTGCGGCGGCCGGGGTTGGCGGTATTGCAATCGGCATCGGCGCGCAGAGCTTCATCAAGGATGTCGTTGCGGGCCTTTTTTTGATTTTTGAGGATCAGATGGCAGTGGGCGATTATGTGACAGCCGCAGGCGTCACCGGCACAGTGGAAGAGATTACGCTGCGCGCTACCGTCGTACGAGGCTTTCGCGGGGAGATCAATGTTATCCCCAACGGCAGCATTGGCGTGTTAACCAACTTTTCGCGCACGGACTACCTTGCCATGGTGGATGTGGAGATTGACCGGGAGGCGGACATCACCCGTGCGGAACGCAGCATGCGGGAAGAGGCGGAGGCGTTTGCAAAGCAAAGCGATACTGCGGTTGACGCGCCGGAAGTGCTGGGCGTTACTGCAATCGGCGGGGAAGGCGTTACCATGCGCATGATATTGCGCGTAAAGCCCATGACCCAGTGGTCCGCAGAGCGCGCGCTCAACCGCCGCATCAAGGAACGGTTTGAAAAAGAGGGTATCCCGCTCGCCTATCAGCGACTTCTGGTCAAAACCGACCAGGATGTAAGACGGGCAAAAGAAACGGTTTGACGCATGCGTTGGCGGAGGAAGCTTTATGATTGAACAATTTGAGCTGCTCGACCGTGTACAGATGAAAAAGCCCCACGCCTGCGGC
>JAEXTB010000027.1 GCA_023453725.1 Bacillota bacterium
CTGTTTCAGCCGCCGTATAGGATAAGCTTGCGCCTTTGACGACACTCTGTATCGCTTCCTTGATCATGCCGCTTTCCTCCCCAGAAAGTTTTCTACAATCCGCCTGCCTTCCGGCGTGAGAATGGATTCCGGGTGGAACTGTACGCCGTAAACGGGATACTCCCTGTGCATGACGGCCATAATTTCGCCGTCCGCCCGCGCCGTTACCAAAAGCGTTTCCGGCATGGTTTCCTCCCGGGCCGCAAGGGAATGGTAGCGCGCACCTTTGATGATGAGCGGCATGTTGGAAAAGAGAGGGCACTCTACATCCAGCACGATATCGGACTGCTTGCCGTGCATAAGCCGTTTTGCATAAGAAACCGTTGCGCCGTACACCTCGCAGATGGCCTGGTGCCCGAGGCACACGCCCAATATAGGGATCTCCCCTGCAAAACGGGCGATGACTTCCTCGCATACGCCCGCGTCCTGCGGTTTGCCCGGCCCGGGAGAGAGTATGATGTGCGTAGGCGCAAGCGTTGCGATCTGCTCCAGCGTGAGCGCGTCGTTTCTTACCACCTTCACGTTCGGCTCGATGGAGCCGAGCAGCTGATACAGGTTGTAAGAAAAGCTGTCGTAATTGTCGATCAATAAAATCATGCGTCTATCCCTCCCTCGCTAAGTTCCACCGCGTGCACCACGGCATGGGCCTTGTTGATGCATTCCTGATATTCACTCTCGGGCACGCTGTCCGCCACAATCCCCGCGCCCGAGCGGACAAACACCTTGGAGTTCTTTTTGTACGCCATACGAATGGCGATGCACGTATCCATGTTGCCGGTGAAGTCGATATACCCTACCGCCCCGCCGTAGATGCCGCGCTTGTTGTCCTCAAGCTCGTCTATAATCTCGCATGCTCGGAGCTTCGGCGCGCCGGAAAGCGTGCCTGCGGGCAGCACCGCACCGATGGCGTCCAGTGCGTTCTGATCCTGCCGGATGGTTCCCTTTACGGTGGAGCCGATGTGCATCACATGCGAGAACCGTTCAACGGACAGATACTTTTCTACCTTAACGGTGCCGAATTCGCTAATGCGGCCAATATCGTTACGACCCAAATCCACCAGCATGTTGTGCTCCGCAAGCTCTTTTTCATCCTGCAACAGTTCCCGCTCCAGCCGTGCATCCTCCTCCGGCGTCTGCCCGCGCGGGCGGGTCCCCGCAAGCGGGAAGGTAAAAAGCGTTCCGTCCTGCAGCTTGACAAGCGTTTCCGGCGATGCGCCCGCAATCTCGATATCGTCACTACTGAAGTAGAACATATAGGGCGAAGGGTTGATGGACCTTAGCACGCGATACGCGTCAAACAGGCTTCCTTCTGCCTCCGCCTCCAGGCGGTTTGAGAGCACCACCTGGAATATATCCCCCTCATGGATGTAATGCTTCGCCCGCTCCACTTTTGCGCAGAACGCTTCCATTTGGAACAGCGGCGTAAACGGCGTTTTTAATTGCAGCGGTGCCGGGTGTACCTGTGTGCCCGCCTTGATGAGCGCCGCCATTTCTTCTATGGCCTCCGTGGCAAGATGATAATTCTGCTCAGGCGCATCCGTCTTCATGTTGGCAATGAGCGTGATCTGCTGTGTGAGATTATCAAACACAATGAGTCGGTCAAAGAGCATCAGGTCCACATTCTGAAACCCTTCGGCATCCTTGGCGTTTAACGTAAGGGACGGTTCCGCGTATTGAATATAGTCATAGGCAAAATACCCGACGAGACCGCCCGTAAACGGGGGCAGGTAGGAAAAGCGCGGGCTTCTGTTCTCCTCCACGACGCGGCGGATGGCGTCGGCCGGGCTGCCTGCGGGAAATGTCACGGTTTTTTCATCCGTGACACGGATAGCGCCGTTTGCGCAGGTAATCTCCAGCTTGGGCGCAAACCCTAAAAACGTATATCTGCCCCATCTGTTTTTATCCTCCATGCTTTCGAGCATGAAGCAGTGCCTGTCGTGCGCCTTCAGGCAGCGTAATACCTCAATGGGCGTGCGGATATCCGCATACATCGTGCGGGAAACAGGTATCATTCCGTAGGATGGCGAAAGCTCCGTCGCTTCCTCGAAAGATGGTCTGTACATTTGCGCTCCTCCTAAAAAAATGCAATAAAAAACCGTCCAAGACCTAACGGTCAAGGACGGATATATTATAATCCGCGGTGCCACCTTGCTTTGGGGTACAACAACGCCCCCACACTTTATGGAATACCAACATATTCCCGGCAACTCACGCGTGCCTTGCGTCGCAGAATACTCAGAGAATGTTCCCCTTTGACTGCGCCCTCAGCGGCCCATTTGACGAACTGCGTTCTGCCGGCTTCTCAGCCCCCCGGCTCTCTGTAAGTGCACGTATCGCCGTTATCCCCGCTTCAACGGTTTTCACTGGCTATGAAATTATATGCATTATAATATGCACGCTCCTGCCTGTCAAGTCAAGCAGGCAGCCAAATAATCAGATATTTTATACAGCCCTCTGCGGCCGCGGGAGGCAGCGTACCTCTTAAAACGGACGGACAAAGAACCAGTTCGTTACAAACTGATCCAGCAGTATCAGCACACCGAGTACGAGTACATACCAGATAAACGGAGTCAGCCGTTTACTTTTGATGACGCGCAGCATCAGGCGAACGGCGGCATACCCGGCAATTGCGGCCATGACCATACCCGCAATCACAAACGTCCAGTTGACATCCCCCAGCCCGCTTTTCGCAAGATTGGGCACTTCAAATACAAGCGAGCCCACAATGGCCGGGACAGAAAGTAAAAACGAAAAATCGGCGGCTTCTTTCTTTTCCATCCCGCAATATAACGCCCCGGCGATGGTTGCGCCACTTCTTGAAACGGCCGGGAGTATGGAGACGCTCTGCATCAACCCTATGGTCAGCGCATCCGCAGGCCGCATGGTTTCCATTGTTTTGTGTCCCGTCCTGCTGCGCTGAGCAAACCAGAGGATCAGCGCCGTCAATAAAAATTCAAACCCGAGAAAATGGCCCTTGTATGATTCCTCAATCAGATCCTTTAAAAAGATGGCAGCGAGAACGGTGGGAACGAGCACAAGCAGCAGCATCAGCGTCTTCTTCTGGAACGGATGGCAAATCATCTGCCAGAGTTCTTTATAATAGACTGCCAGCACCGCGATGAGCGTGCCGATATGCAACATGATGGTAAAAAACAACGTTCCCTGCTCAATGCCAAACAGGTTATGCAGCAATACAAGATGCCCGGAACTTGAGACCGGCAAAAATTCCGTGACGCCTTGAACAAGGCCTAACAGCAGTGCGATCCAGATTGTCATTAACAGTGCTCCTCTCTCTGAGGCGGGGTTACCCATGAATAACCCCTGTTTCATTTTTACTAAGCTATCATATGCCGTATAAAAGCCATTTACAAGACTTTGCTTCGCCTTGCATGAAAAAAGCGTCCCGAATAACGCGGGACGCTTTTCACGTTAGGAAGGGTTAATTGGGATAAGTTGAGGCAACGCGATCTACATCTACATAGGCGGTATGGAAGTCGCCTTCCGCATCCCGCCAGGATACGTTGTAGTAGCTGCCCATCTGGAACAGAACGGTGAGCGCCTTGCCGCGGGTGACGCGGGTGACGGTTTCGCCGTTTTCCTTAAAGTCATACACGGTGCCCGAGGTGTTCTTATAGGTGGGCGCGCCTGCGTATTTCTGTACATACACGGTAGAGCCTATGACGCCGGAACCGTTGCCGACATTGCCCGTGTAATTGGCAAGCTTGGAAGCGGGTACATACATGAGCGTGCCGTTGACGGACACCTGAATCCATGTGCCGTTGGTGGCCACTGCCCAAACCTGCTCGCCGCCGCTGAGGTAACCGGTGCGGTATGCGCTCTGGTCCGAAGGAATGGTGTAGCAGTAGGTATAGTTGTTGATCGCGTACATCCAGGTGTTGAGTGCGGTAAAGCCGGAAGTATTGGTTCCGCCTGCGGATACGATAACCTGGCTGGTCAGCACATAGCCGGTTCTGCCTTCAAAGCTGATCTTGGTCCACGTGCTGCCTACCGTGCCGGTGCGGGACGCGGTCTCGCCCTGGTACAGGTAACCGAGCAGATATGCGGCGGTGGAGGTGCTGGAGTAAACCGGCACGGAGGAAGTGGCATATACCGTGCCGCCTGTGGTGGAAGAGCCGGAACCGTAGACGCGCATATCCGGCGCGTATACATAGCCGACGTTCACGCCCAACTGTACCTGATACCAGCTGCCGTTATACACGCCAAGATACGTGATGCTGTCGCCGGCATCCATATACCCGATGGCGCGGTAAGCCGTGCTGGGGCCGGAGCGGACTGCGGTTGCAACCGCTGCATACAGCAGGGATGTGCCGGGGTTAGAGGTACCGCCGCCGCCCGTATAAGCGGTGAGGTACGTGCTGGAAACATAAGCGGTCTGGTTGTTGTACTTCACCTGCGTCCAGTTGCCCGAAACGCCGGTCTTCTGTACGGTTTCACCCTTTGCGAGATAGCCGAGCAGAGAATACTTGGTGCCGGGGCCGGTGCGGACGTTGACGTTGGCAGTTGCCATCATTGTGGTGCCGGTGGTTGTACCGCCGCCGGTGCTGCCCTGAGAGAGATATGCCGCGCTGACATAGGCCGTGCCCGTGCCCCATTTGATAATGGACCAGGAGCCTGTCGTGCCTACGAGCGTCACGGCGTCGCCCTTTTTGAGCTCGCCGAGCTTCGTATAGTTGGTGCCGGGGCCGGAGCGGACGTTGACTGCGGCATTTGCATATACGGTAGAACCGTCTATGGTAACCACACCGTCATCACTGCCATAGGCCTTGACATAGGGGGTGTTGACATAACCGACCATGCCGTTGTAATCGATCTTGGTCCAGTTGCCGGAGGTACTAAGTTTTGTGGCAACCTGATTTTTGTACAGCGTGCCGATGATGGCGCTGCCAAGACGGGCTTCACTGCGAACATTGATGTCCGTTGTGGCAATGACCTGCGAGGCCGCCATCGCGGGAATCGTTACGGCCAAAATGGTGAGCATCACCAATGCGACCGCAAGCGTACGGCTGAATTTTTTCGTTTTCATATGGATCCCTCCTTTATTGCTTTTCATATCCTTCTCCCCCAACCTGCGGCATAATTCCTGTCAAAATATGACTGCTTTGGGAGGCATCTTACTTAGGAAGATTATACCCCCATGCACCGCAGAAAGGAACCGCATTCAGGAAAGTTCATACAATCTTCAAATATCCGCCCCATGGCGACCATTATTCGCCAAGAAGCACATACTTGGATGGGTCAAGCGCCTTGTCATCCTGATAAAGCGCAAAGTGCAGGTGGGGTTCCATGGCGCATTCGCTTACTGCGGTATCGCCCACGGTGCCGAGCTTTTCGCCCGCGTTTACACGTTGACCTTCCTGAACGGCAGTAGGGTTGGCGAGGTTTGCGTAGAGGCTCATCAATCCGTCCTCATGCTCGACGAGTACGCTGATGCCAAGGGCTTTGTCTTCATGCACCTTAGCCACCGTACCGCTCCTGATGGCGATGACATCCGTGCCCAATCTGGCTTTGATGTCCACGCCGTCGTGCGTCGTCCAAAGTTCCAGCGTTTCCGAATAAAGCAGCGTATCCACCGCGTATCCCCAGATGACTTCGCCATCCACAGGCGGAGCGGCCTTGCTTTCGGCCTGGCGCTTGGGCCTGGGAGTGGAGGTAATTTCCGGAGTCGCCGTAGGTTGCGGTGTCGCCGTGGGTTTCGCTGCGGGGGTGGGAAGAACTGCCTCGCTCAGGTGTTCATCCTCGCTTACACCCGCTTCCTCAGCGACTGGCGTAGGTTCCGCGCGCTGTGCCTCTGTATCGGGCAAAAGCGCGACTGCCGCCGCGATGCCGATGCACAGAATGCATAGCCCCAGCACCACGTAAAACCCCTGCTTTTTGAGAAACGCCGATGCATTTTCTTTGAACGCACCTGCGCGTGTTCCCTTATGTTCCATTTTTGGGTTCCTCCTTTATAACGTTGCATCAACCCAAAAGGTTGCGTGTTTTGAGTGTATCCAATACAAAAAAGGTTATAACATCCAAAACTTTGCGAATGCTGCCATTTCACATGTTTTGCGGTGTCTTTATGGATAATTTTACCTGTGTAAACGCTTTTCGGGTGGATATACTAAGTGCAGAGGTGGTAAGAGTGCGTAACAGTACGAAAACAACCTCCATTGCCAACAAGGGCAGGAGAAAACTCGAATTCATTCGAGCGGTATTCAGTCCGGGCGACAGCGTCGGCGGGAACTTTTGTTCCCGCCTTTGCTTGTCAAAAAAGTGCCGCAAGCACTTTTTTATCGATTGCAGGACCTGCCCGTACC
>JAEXTB010000045.1 GCA_023453725.1 Bacillota bacterium
GCTCATCGGTGCGTTGAATAAAAACGCGCCCGGAATCAGCATTTGCAGCGCTACGGTGCGCATCGCAGCCGCCCGGTCCATATCCAGAATAGCAAGCTCATACAGCAGAATTCCGGCAAATACGGTGGAAAGCACCGATACCGTAATTCCCGCGGCATAAGTATTCTGCAGGAGTTCACCCACAAACCGGACGACAATGGGGTAGAACGGAAAGAATACAATGTGGAACCTGGCGTCCCCTTGCGTTACATACCAGTTGTCCGCAATGCCCATGTAATGGGGTGCGTCGCCTTTGTTCCAAAGCGTAAGCGTATCGATTAAGCCGCCGGGATACCCCTTCTGCAAGGTAAATACGACATACGCTAAAATATACACGGCGACCCGTGCAAGCAGCAACACAAAAAACAGACGGGCAACCGGATGGCGGTACACCCGCCTGAGGCTGCGCCGCCCAAGCCCTTCCGCAAGCTCTATCTCCGGTTCACCGGAAAACGCGCCGCAAAGCCCCTGTATGCACTGCGCGCACAAAACCCCAAACAGTACCGTAAGAACGGAGGCCGCCGCAGCGGAGGCCGCCGTAATCGAAGACTGTGTAAATACCCAATACCCATATGCCGCCGCAAGCACAACAAAGAGTGCCGCCGTCAGCCATTTGCTAAACTTTTGCAAGTGCTCCTCCCGCTATACGCGGCGCAACGCCTTTGGTTTGCCTAAAATCTCACTTAAGATAACGCCTTCGGCCACAGCCGCGGGATCGTGGCCGAGCCTTGCTACAACCGCGTGTACCATTGCTCCGCGCTCATTGGGCTGCGTCTCCTGCGCAGGCGCCGCCCTGTGCCCCGGGGCACGGCGGAATTCCATGCTGCCTTCCGTATGGGCATGCGTGTTTGCGCCGCGTTCGAGCATAGCACGGCGGCCCTGGGTTGCCTCGATATGTGACGCCACCATTGCCGTGGGCATGGTAACGCTGCCCATGGCAGCCGGTCCGCCCTCCACCTGGGTATTTCCGCCCGCATATGCCTGCGGCCGCTGTACAGCCGGGGCAGGACGTACCGGCAGCTCGTTTACCGGCTCGCCTTCACTGCCGGGCACGGCTTCTCCGGAAAAAGTAGGCACGCGCATCTCCGGCTGCATCGGGGATGCAACCGGAGGAAACCGCGGGTCAGCCGGAGGCGGCTGCATCGTACGCGCCTGCGCATCCCGACGCGCCTGCTCCTGCTTCTTTTGCTTGTTCACGCTGCCGGCAATAAACACGATGGCAACGATGATAATAAATATAATATCCATGCTGCCTCCTGGTCAGGCCGCCGGTCGTCCCGTGGCCTTCATCAGAAATGGGTTACTCGCTCTTCTTCTCCGGCTCTGAGCCCTTGGAGATGGACTTGCGCATCTCGGTGTCCGAGATCACATTCTGCATGTTGTAATAATCCATCACGCCGAGCTTACCTTCGCGGAACGCGTGCGCCATAGCGCGCGGCACTTCAGCCTCGGCTTCAATTACCTTGGCGCGCATGCCCTGCGCTTCGGCCTTGTTTTCCTGCTCCTGGGCAACAGCCATGGCGCGCCGCTCTTCCGCCTTCGCCTGCGCAATGCGCTTATCCGCTTCTGCCTGGTCAATCTGCAGCTGCGCGCCAACATTACGGCCTACGTCGACATCCGCAATATCAATGGAGAGGATTTCAAACGCGGTTCCTGCATCCAAGCCTTTGTTCAGAACAGTACGGGAAATACTGTCCGGATTCTCCAGCACTTCTTTGTGGCTCAAAGCAGAACCTACGGTGGTGACGATACCCTCGCCGATACGGGCGATAATGGTCTCTTCCCCCGCGCCGCCAACCAGGCGGTCGATGTTCGCACGCACGGTTACGCGTGCCTTCGCCCTCAGTTCGATACCATCCTTTGCGATAGCGGCAATAACCGGCGTTTCAATGACCTTTGGGTTAACGCTCATCTGTACTGCTGTGAGTACATCGCGCCCGGCTAGGTCAATGGCGCACGCACGTTCAAAATCAAGGGGAATGCCCGCGCGCTGCGCGGCGATGAGCGCGTTTACCACGCGGTCCACGTTGCCGCCCGCAAGGTAATGCGCCTCAAGCTTGTTGATGGGCAACGTCAGCCCCGCTTTCGTCGCTTTGATCATGGGGTTGACGATGCGCGCCGGGATAACCTTTCGGATGCGCATGCCGATCAATTGCGTGATGCTGACTTTTACGCCGGAGGCCAGCGCCGCGATCCACAGTCTCAACGGAATGAAGCTAAAGAATATGGAAAGGAATACAACAACGCCGATAATGATCAGAATCGCCCAAAAAATGTCCAACATAATATGCTCCTTTCGTAACGGCTAAAGCCGTAATCAATGCCGCAGAAAAGTGCGTGTAAGCACTC
The DNA here is from genome assembly GCA_023453725.1 of Bacillota bacterium. Classification (GTDB taxonomy): domain Bacteria; phylum Bacillota; class Clostridia; order Christensenellales; family CAG-138; genus JAEYLA01. The sequence goes on from JAEXTB010000045.1 coordinate 2,389, forward strand.
TTTTCCACAAATCTGCCGCCATGCACCCGAAGGCACATTCGGGTATTCTGCACGGAATGATGTGCGGCAAGCTGCACAACCAATCGTCAGATTTGATTGCAGGGTGGCGGACTAGAAGCCCTCACCCCCAAAACAGG
>JAEXTB010000081.1 GCA_023453725.1 Bacillota bacterium
GTTAGAAAGAGAAAGGGGCGGAAATAAGTGATTTACTATTTTTCCGGCACCGGCAACTCAAAATGGGTGGCAGAACAGCTTGCAGCCGAGCTGAATGACCAAGCGCAAGATATCGCTGTGTTTTTAAAAAACGCCAAAAAAATCCATGTTCGGGCTGAAGAGACGCTGGGCATTGTGTTCCCAGTCTATGCATGGGGCCCACCAAGGATTGTAAAGCGGTTTTTAGAATTCCTTCACGTGGAGCCCGGCGTATTTTGTTATGCAGTATGTACCTGCGGAGACGATGCGGGCGGGGCGGTTGCGTATCTGCAAAAGCGTTTGCCGATTGTAAGTGGATACTCGCTGCAGATGCCCAACAATTATATTGTTTTATATGATGTGGACAATGAACAAACAGCGCGGCGCAAACTGGATGCGGCAAATGCGCGTATTCCCGAGATTGCACGCAACATCCGGCAGAGAAAGCCTGTGTTTGAAGTACATACAGGCAGTATGCCCGCTTTCAAAACAGCAATTGCGTACCCCATATTTCATATGTTTGCCATGAACCCAAAGCCATACTATGCGGAGGATACCTGTACTGCCTGCGGGCTGTGCGAAAAAATCTGCCCCACAGGAAACATAAACATTGTGGACCGAAAACCCAATTGGGGGAAGGACTGGGAACAGTGCATGGGCTGTATCAACCGCTGCCCGGTGCGGGCCATCCAGTACGGCAGGTATACTCAACGGAAGGGCAGATACTACTTTGCGCAGATGAAAGACTAGAAACGGCATATAAGACATAAAAAAGCCGCCGCTAAATCTTTAGCGGCGGCTTTTATGAACTGTGCGTTATTCGATGACGCTCGAAACGACGCCTGCGCCTACCGTACGGCCGCCTTCGCGGATAGCGAAGCGTAAGCCTTCTTCGATCGCGATCGGCGTGATCAGCTTGATGGTCATCTGGATGTTGTCGCCAGGCATAACCATTTCAACGCCCTCAGGCAGTTCGATCGTGCCGGTAACGTCCGTTGTACGGAAGTAGAACTGCGGACGGTAGCCGGGGAAGAACGGGGTATGACGACCGCCTTCTTCCTTGGTCAGAACGTACACCTCACCCTTGTAGTGGGTGTGGGGCTTGATGGAGCCGGGCTTTGCAAGCACCTGGCCGCGCTCGATGTCCGTGCGCTGTACACCGCGCAGCAGAACGCCGATGTTGTCGCCTGCGATGGCCTGATCCAGCAGCTTGCGGAACATTTCAACGCCGGTAACAACGGTGGAGCGGGTGTCGGCCAAGCCAACGATTTCAACGGTATCCTGCACCTTGATGGTACCGCGCTCTACACGGCCCGTAGCAACGGTGCCGCGGCCGGTGATGGAGAATACATCTTCAACAGGCATCAAGAACGGCTTGTCGGCAGCGCGCTCCGGGGTGGGGATGTAGCTGTCAACAGCGTCCATCAGCTCGAAGATGCACTTGCAGCTCTCGCACTCGGCGGCTTTCTTGCCAGCCATGAGATCTTCAATCGCGCGCAGAGCGGAACCCTTGATGATGGGGATATCGTCGCCGGGGAATTCGTAGCTACTGAGCAGCTCGCGGACTTCCATTTCGACGAGCTCGAGAAGCTCAGGATCGTCGACCTGGTCAACCTTGTTCATGAATACGACGATGTAAGGCACGCCGACCTGACGGGCGAGCAGGATGTGCTCACGGGTCTGGGGCATGGGGCCGTCCGCCGCGGATACAACCAGGATTGCGCCGTCCATCTGCGCGGCGCCGGTGATCATGTTCTTCACATAGTCGGCGTGACCCGGGCAGTCCACGTGCGCATAGTGGCGAGTAGCGGTCTGATACTCGACGTGCGCGGTATTGATCGTGATGCCACGCGCCTTCTCTTCGGGCGCTTTGTCGATTTCGTCATAGCGCATTGCAGCGGCGTTGCCGGACTGTGAGAGCGCCATGGTGATGGTCGCCGTCAAGGTCGTCTTGCCGTGGTCAACGTGGCCGATGGTGCCGATGTTTACGTGCGGTTTGTTACGCTCGAATTTTGCCTTTGCCATTAGTCGTTCCTCCTAAATTCACTGGTTATTTCAGTTTTCATAATACGCACGCCCCGGTGCGTTTCGATGCGGTTCAAAGCGGTAGAATTAACGTCCTTTTCCGGTCACCTTGGCAGCAACGTTAGTGGGCACTTCTTCATAGTGATCAAACTGCATGGTGAAGGTACCGCGGCCCTGCGTACGGCTTCTCAAATCCGTCGCATATCCGAACATTTCGGAAAGCGGGCACATGCCATGGACTGCCTGGCCGTTGCCGCGCGCTTCCATACCTTCGATGCGGCCACGACGCGCATTCATGTTGCCGATGACGTCACCCATGTAATCTTCGGGTACGATGACTTCCACCTTCATCATGGGCTCAAGCAGCACGGGTGCCGCCTTAGAAGTTGCTTCCTTGAAGGCCAGGGAGCCTGCGATCTTGTATGCAAGTTCGCTAGAGTCCACATCATGGTAGCTGCCGTCAATCAGCGTTGCCTTGAAGTCCACAAGCTCGAACCCGCCAAGGGGCCCGCTGCGGGCAGCTTCCTGAATACCCTGATCGATCGCCGGGATGTATTCCTTGGGGATTACGCCGCCGACCGTGACATTTTCAAACACATATCCGGCGCCGGGTTCCTGGGGCGCAAACTCCACAACGCAGTGGCCGTACTGGCCGTGACCGCCGGTCTGTCGGACATAACGCCCTTCCGCCTTGACAGCCTTTGTGATGGTCTCGCGGTAAGCAACTTGGGGCTTGCCGACGGTGGCCTCCACGCGGAACTCACGGATGAGACGGTCTACGATGATTTCAAGGTGCAGCTCGCCCATACCCGCGATGATGGTCTGGCCCGGTTCCTGATCCGTATAGGTCTTGAATGTCGGGTCTTCCTCTGCCAGCTTGATGAGCGCAAGCGTCATCTTATCCTGGCCGGCCTTGGTCTTGGGCTCGATCGCAACGCGGATAACGGGGTCCGGGAATTCCATGGATTCAAGCAGCATCGGATGCTGCTCATCACAGAGCGTATCGCCCGTGGACGTATCCTTAAAGCCGCCGATGGCTGCGATATCGCCCGCATATACCTCATCCACCTCGGTGCGCGCGCTTGCGTGCATGAGGAGAATACGGCCTACGCGCTCGCGCTTGCCCTTAGAAGCATTGTAGACATACGTACCGCTCTTGAGCGTACCGCTGTACATACGGAAGAACGTCAGCTTGCCCACAAACGGATCGGTCACGATCTTGAAGGCAAGTGCCGCAACAGGTGCGGTATCCGAAAGTTCCGTCGTGATAATCTCTTCCCCATCGACTTCCTTGCCCTGTGCGGGAGGGATGTCAAGCGGGGAGGGCAGATAGTCCACAATCGCGTCAAGCAGCAGCTGTACGCCCTTGTTACGGTAAGAGGTACCGCAGCACACGGGTACAACCGCGTTTGCGATGACCGCTTTGCGCAGGCAGGTGCGAATTTCCTCAATGGTGAACTCTTCACCAATGAGGTACTTTTCAAGCAGGTCTTCGTCCTGCTCCGCAACCGCCTCAACAAGCTTTGCACGGTACTCTTCGCACTTGGCGAGAAGGTCGGAAGGAATTTCTTCTTCCCGGACATCCACGCCCTTATCGTCATAATAAACCTCGGCCTTCATTTTGACGAGGTCGATGATGCCCTTGAAGTCCGCTTCCGTACCGATGGGGATCTGAATGGGCACAGCGTTTGCGCCCAGGCGGTCATGCATCATGTTGACAACATTGTAAAAGTCCGCGCCGGTGATATCCATTTTGTTGACATAGGCGATGCGGGGAACGCCATACTTGGTCGCCTGACGCCAAACGGTCTCGCTTTGCGGCTCTACGCCGCCCTTGGCGCAAAATACTGCCACTGCGCCGTCGAGCACGCGCAAAGAGCGCTCCACTTCAACAGTAAAGTCCACGTGGCCCGGCGTATCGATGATGTTGATGCGGTGCTCCCGCCAATAGGCGGTTGTCGCTGCGGAAGCGATGGTAATACCGCGTTCCTGCTCCTGCACCATGAAATCCATCGTAGCGGCGCCTTCATGCACCTCGCCCACCTTGTGGATCTTGCCTGTGTAAAAGAGAATGCGTTCGGTGGTCGTGGTCTTTCCGGCGTCGATATGCGCCATAATGCCTATATTTCTGGTCATTTCCAGGGATGTCTGTCTAGGCATGTGCACGTTCCTTTCCGTTAAAGGGACATTGAGTAGTATCCATAAACAAAAAATTTTCCTCCAATGGGTTCAAAAAAAGGGTTAGAGCATCTGTTCAATGAAACAAGCAGCGGATACGGCAAGGCCGTATCCGCGAACCTTCGGCGTACCCGCGATAGTTTGCGAACGCCTTGTTG
>JAEXTB010000086.1 GCA_023453725.1 Bacillota bacterium
AACGGGAACGGATACTTCCGGCCAGCCCTACGAAAACAAGACCACAAGCTTTGAGGTTTGGCCGTATGTGGATCCAAGCCACGTATCGCTCACGCTTTCCGCTACGGTCTTGCAGCCGCTCACGGACAGCGGGCGCATGAAGGTGCGCTTTACCATACAGAACAATTCCAATGTGGATATGGTAAATGCGCTCATTTCCGAAAAAGAGCTTGGCAACATTGAGCCCATGGATATCCTCCCTCTGGGGGAAACCACCATCGAAAAAGAGCTTCTTGTCAATGCGCCGCGTGAGCTGGAGTTTTTGCTTACCGCGTCCGATCCTTCGGGTGCACAGCATACCTATGAAGCGAAACTCAAAGCGGATTATGTCTCTTTGGCGTCGCCCACGCCTGCCGCTTCGCCCGCAGGGGAAGAAGAACCTGCAAACGCAGGCGGTATGAGCGGTACGCTTGTGACCGTGCTGATTGTTCTTGCAGCACTCATGGCTGTTGCGGGCATTGCGTTGTTGGCACTTTCCATCTATGAACGCAAGCGCAACGCTACATTGGAAGAAGAAGAGCCGGATGAACTTCCCCGTGCGCGCAGCGCCGCGCAGGTGAAGATGAACGCGGCGGAACGTGAAGCACAGTCCCAGCCGTACCCGCCGCAGCAAAGCGCGGGCAGGGCTTCTAGGTTTGCGCAGCCGCAGCGGGAGCCGGTGGATTTCTCCTCCGATACGCGTCCCATCCCGGTGGAGCGCAGTGAAGAGCGGCCTGTGTACCAGCCGGCTCCATCCCGTACGCCTATACAGCCGCGTGAAAGCGCGCCTGTTCAGCCTGCTGCCCCACACCGTACACCAGCACAGGAAAGCATTCCGGTGCAGCCTCTGGAAAGGGCACCTTTCCAGCCGCGTGTTCCGCAGCAGCCCCAGGTGCGCCGCGTAGAACCGGAACCCGAGCAAAGACCGCCCCAGGCCTCGCCGGACATCCGCAACCGGGTGCATCGCGTACGAAGCACCGACGATAAATAGGCCCCAGCGGGTTTTCTGAAGGCAAAAAGTGCGTTTTTACGCACTTTTTTCTACAAATCTGACGCACATGTCGTCAGATTTGATTTCATATGGGATGTGCCCATGCCCCTTTTTGTACGAAAGAAAAAGTTAAAGGATCAATTTTCATGCATACATTTACCGGTCTTACGGAGGATACATACCGCTTTTTTTGGGAGCTTGCGTTCAACAACGAGCATTCGTTTTTTGAAGAAAACCGGAAACGCTATGAAAAAAGCGTAAAAGAGCCGATGCTTGCGTTGGCGGATGCTTTGGGAGAAAGCGCGCTGAAAGTGGACTCAAATTTTAATGTGAGGCCTTCCGCCGTCGTATCCCGAATCCGCAGGGATACCCGCTACACCAAGGACAAATCGCCCTACCGCGATCATGCGTTTTTATCCTTCAAATATCCCGGCGCATCCACGGGAGAGAGCTTTGTACTTTACGCGGAGTTTGAGCGCACAGCCTACGGCTATGGCATGGGCATGTATTATCCGCTGCCGCAGTTCATGGCGGATGCCCGACGGCGCATGCTCGCCCAGCCGCAGAAATTTCTCGCCATTGTCAACGACCCTGCGTTTGCAGAGCGGTTCCTATGGCAGGGGGAAGCGTTTAAACGGCAGCGGTTTTTGGACGCGCCGGAAGAAATACGGCCCTGGCTCAACAAACGCAGCCTGTCGTTCTGCTTCTCCTCCAAGGAGCTGTCGAACACCATGAAGCCGGAACTGGTGGAAGAAATCAATGAGGGCTTCTTGCTGCTAAAGCCAATGTACCGGTTTCTGCTGGGGTTGGATGAAAAGTAATAATAGAATAGAATAGAAAAAGGAACGGCGATGCCGTTCCTTTTTTATACGGGTTCTTAGGGTTGTTGCTGGTGTCAAGAGGAACCGGCGAGCAGCTCCTTCTAGTATCTTACTGTTTTCTCACATCGTAGATCGTCACCGTATCGTTTTCATACGCTACAGGGAACTGCAGGAAGTATCCCTCGTTGAGCGCATATGTATAGCGCTCATAATTGCTCACAAATACATAGTCGATGCCGTATGTTTCACTCAGCTCATCAAAGCAAAGCTCCGGCTGCTCAAACAGCAGCTTCACCTGCTGTTCCCGCGTTTCGTAATCGAGTCCATGGTAAAAGAGATAGGAGCCCGTCCCGCACAGGATGTTGCGGCCGGTTAACGAGGAAACGGCATTGTTGTGGTTGGTCGCCGTCAAAAACAGCGCGTCAGATTCGGCGGTTGCTGTTACATAAGCCGCCGCCGACACTTCGTCTGCACTGAACTGCTCAAAATCGCTAACCGTTTCACGCGCAAGCGTCAATGTGCCCGAAAGAAACAGCGCGCAAAGCGTAATGCCCGCAAGGTAGCGCCTGCCCGCAAATCCGCTGAGTTGATGATAGAATTCCACCAGTAACCGCCCTACAATGCCGCAGGTGAACGCAAACCAGACAAACAGCAGTTTGTTGTTGTCATACGGGTTGGGCTGGAACAGCAGGAACTCTGAAAAGAACCAGATCAGGATAGCGCCGCCGTAAAAGACCTTTTCCTGTTTGGGAAGCCGGAAAAAGGCAACCGGCAGCAGAAGAAAGAGCAACCCCAGGTTTTTTATGTAGAACCACAGGTAGGAATCCGTTTCGTTTCCCCAATTGAAATGCGGCTGCAAAAAATCGCCGGATTGCCGGAAGGTAAAGAAGATCAGCTGTGGCAATGCCAAAGCTGCTGCAACGAGGGCATACTTTACCCAGCCCGTCAAAGTCGCCTTATCCTGGCGGGAAATAAACGCGTACAATACATACACCGCGCTTATCATGCCCAATGCGAGAAAAGAGTGCGTGTGGACAAGCGGCATGCAGCCTGCGATGATGCCGAGCGGCACAAAGAATTTTGGTTCCCGCTCAAACGCCGCGCGTCGCAGTAAAAATACCGCCGGGAATAGCAGTGCCCAGCCGAACAGCGTAGCCCGCTGGGGAACGAGCATATCTGCAATCGGGTTGACCCATCGCAAGCCGATATCAGGCAGGTTGGTGGGCGTATTGTAAAAGGCGGTGAAGATACGGGTAAACGCTTCCGGGTTTGTTTTCCAAAGGTCAAGGAAGTACCAGAATCCGAACCCTCCGCCCAGGAAAAACAGCAGCGTGGAAAGAACGGCGGTTCCCGTCTTTTTGTGCCAATGTAAAAAGAAGCAGTAAACGCCCAAAAGTACCAATGCGTATGCAAGCAGCGCGGGCAGCAGCATGGAGACGCGCAAGGACGCGCCCAGTACATAAAACGTTGCGCTAACACTGTCGCAGAGGAATGGATACCCTACGGCTGTGCCAGGAAATATGGAATACTGCGGCGGGAAGGTTCCCTGCCCAGCTATGCTGGTGACGAGCCCAAGGTGTAGAGGAAGATCCCCAAACGTAGACTGCCCGACATGCAGCGCGCCGTTAACAGGGCGTATGATGTGGGTGAAAAATAGATACCCGCCCAAAAGAAAAAGCGGCAGCAGAGTAGCAATGACCGGCCGCAGTTCGGCAGCTGTAAAGGACAGCACTGCCTTCTTTCTTCCAAGCAGGAAGGCAGCGATGCCCGCCGTGACGCACACAAGCAGCGCAAGTATCTGCGCCAAAAGATCAAAGCGGAACAAAAAACCAAAAAGCGCGGGCAGCCACAGCAAAAGCAATAACGAGAAAACGCCCCCCATCCACAAGCGGTAAACCGGGGGTTCCGCTGCAAATAGGACGCGTGCAATGAAGTGCCCTGCAACAAGGTAGGCGCACAGATATAAAAGCGCAAGTATATCAGAAAACATAACTAATCCGGTATTCCGTCTCCATCAACATCCGCAAAGGCGTGGTTGGGAATGCCGTCCCCATCCTTTATAAGCCCCGCCGCACCGTAGATTTCACGGCCGGTGAGTCCTTTTTCATTCCGTTCGCGTTCGATGATGCGGCTTAAGAACTTCCGCACCGCCTCAGGCTTTGCGATGTTCTTGATTTCGATCGTCTCATGCGTCTGGTCGGCGCTGTAGAGCGTAAGCGTACCTACGCCGAATATCTTTTGTCCCAGCGTGCGCACAAGTTTGATATCCAGAATACGATACAGCAGGATTTCATTGGTTTCGGTGCGGAATAGGCCTTTGCGCGTGGTGAAACGGTCGTTGTCCACTTCATAAACGGTAAAGCTCAGTGGCATGCCTAAAATGCGTTTGCGGTCGCGCCAAAGCGGCTTTTCCTCAGAAATATTCTCTAAATAAGGTTGTTTGGCCATCCAGTTCACGCTCCAATCTGGCTGTTTACCGCCATTATACTCCAAGAGGGTATCAATTGCATAGAGCTTGGGCATACATAATGGAGAACCGAATGCCCTTAAGGAGGTGGGTTTCATGCAATGGTGGAAACAAAACGCAAAACTATTGCTTTATATGGTGCTTGTGCTCGCGTTCGGCATATGGGGCGGCTTTACCATCAGGGATCTGCAGTTCAACGCAATGCCTGAGCAGACGCCGCTCGCCGAACAGGTTGATAAAATCGGCGAACAGAGCATTTTACCGGATACGCTGGTCATTACAAAATATACATTCCTGCTGTGCGGAGGCCATACGGAGCAGCGCCAGGAAACGGGCGGCCCCTTGGTGGGCATGAGCAAAACGCAGATTGAACAAAAGTATCCAGACGCAAAGGTGGCTGAACTGACCAACAAGCGCGCGGTGATAGAGCGTGAACTTGAGCGGTATTGCCCCAAGCATGTGGTGCTGTTCTTGGACGATGACAACCGGCTGTCCATTTCACAGACGGATGAATCGGATTTGGAAAAAGAGAATGTTACGACACTGACCTATGATATTTCCTACCTCCCGGAAGAAGAGCTTTCCAAGCTGGAGGAAGGCATGGTATTTGAAAACCTGGAGGAAATCAACGCCTATCTCGAAGGCTTGGAGCCTTAAAAGGGCTGATAAAGTTTTAGTGGCAACCCAATCAAGTGGTATATTGGCACTCCGAAAACGGCATCCTTCCCGGACGCCGTTTTTACTTACGTCCATGTTGCATGGCCCCCAAAGAGAGGGTATACTGGAAAAAACGGCAAACCGGGGCATGGCCCGTGCGCCTAGGGAGGGCAAACGATGACATTACAAGAACAGGCTGCCGCTGTAAAAAAGGCCTCCTATGGAATGATGACGCTTTCTGCGCCCGTCCGTGATGCCGCGCTTCATGCGATGGCGGAGGCGTTGATTGCAAACACACCTTTTATATTGGAACAAAATGAGCTTGATATGACAGCCGCGCGTGAAGCCGGAAAACCCGAAGCCATGCTGGACCGGCTTCGTCTGGATGAGAAACGGATAGTAGGCATGGCGAACGGCTTAAAAAAGGTCGCGGCGCTGCCTGACCCCATCGGCAGAGAAGATTATGTCATAAAG
>JAEXTB010000107.1 GCA_023453725.1 Bacillota bacterium
GTTGAGGCACCAGTATACAAAGCCGGAGCAGTCAAACGTATTGGGCCCCTTCCCTGCTCGGACATACTTGCTGCCCAGCTTAGACTTTGCAATGGAGAGGAAGGTCGAAACGCTTGCGCCATTGCTCGAAGAGGAGCCGCTGCTGCCCGAGGAACCGGAGTTTGAGGAGCCGGAAGAGTTCGAACCAGAGGACCCCGAAGAACCGGAGGATCCGGAAGAACCCGACCCGGAGGACCCGGAACTGCTTGAGCTGGCCTTCTTGGCGTCCGAAGACATCAGCACGTTCATGGTATGCTTGCCGATCTTACCGTCCGCGGAAAGACCATTGCGTTCCTGGAATGCGCGCACCGCGCTCTCCGTGCCCGAGCCGAAATAACCGTCCACCGTCTTGAGGTACTTGAGTTCCTTCAAACGCTGCTGTACGTTTTCAACATCCGGGCCCTTCATGCCGATCATCAGCGCGTTTGCCTGCGCATCGGAGGACATCAGAAGATCGATAGACTGCGGGCCAAGGTAACCGTCCGCAATCAAACCGCTGCGTTCCTGGAAGCGCCGTACCGCGTTTTCGGTATCGTCGCCATACTTGCCGTCCGCCTCAGTGGTGAGATATCCAAGCTTTTTGAGCCTGTTTTGATAGGTACGGAGCTTTTCGCTCACTTCGCCGCGCTCAAAGTAATTCGCTTTTGCGTCTTCGCTGTAAAGCATTTCACGGGTCTGCGCGCCAACCTTACCGTCAGGATTTAGCCCCGTGCGTTCCTGGATTTTCTTTACGGCCGCTTCCGTATCGGTTCCGAAATACTCTGTCGCTTTATCGAGATACCCAAGTTCCCGCAAGCGGATCTGAAGCTCTTTGACGTCCTGATCTTCAATACCGATGGATATGACATACTTTTGCGCTTGATCGGACATGAGCAGGTTATAGGTCTCCAGGCCGACACAGCCGTCAATGGTAAGCTCATGCTGGCGCTGAAACAGTTTAATCGCGTTCTTGGTAATGGGGCCATACTTGGTTGTCGGTTCATCGTTGTCCATATAACCAAGCTCCATCAAACGCTCCTGAATTTCCACCACCACAGGAGCTGTCATACCTTCTTTAATGATGGTATTGCTTGGATGCGGCTCCGGCGTGGGGGAAGGTGCAGGCGACGGCGTTGGAACAACGCCAGACGCGGATGCAGCACCCTGACCAGAACTGAGCGCATATGCGCCAACATCCATTACAATGCCCGGCGGCGTCGGTGTAGCTGCAGGCAGAGAAGCCATAGCGTTGGTTTTGCCGGAACCTATGATAATGGCCGCGGGTATGCCAACGACTGCAACAATAAGAATTCCCAGTAACGCCAATGCGCGAGGCGAGCGTTTTTTTACCTGGACGGCAAACGCGCCAAATATGGTGTGTGCACGCGCCATTGCCGCGCGCATCCGAATTCGCGTTGCACGCGAGAGGATACGGCTTCCAGTGATGCGTTTTGCGTTTCCGGCCGTACCACGCGCCATTGCGGGTGCGGATAAAGACCGGCGCTTCGTTTGTCGATTCATGTAACCTTCCGTTTCATCGCGCCGCTAGGGCACGGTACTCATGCGTATTATACCATTTTTAAGACGGCTTTGCGTGAATAATTATTGAATTCCTGCACGGGCCGTGTAGAGGCAATCTGTTGTATTTTCAATATTCATTTAGTACACTATATACTTATCATATGAAATTTGTCGTTTTCATGTGAAATTCCACAACTACAAGGAGCCCTTAATGGAAGGATTCTTTATCCGGCAGGCGGTTGCAGAAGATATGCCGCTGGTTCTCTCGCTGATCCGGGAACTTGCGGTGTATGAAAAGTTGGAAGATCAGGTCGAGGCCACACTTGAGACATTGAACGAGTGGATTGTCGAAAAACAAAAGGCCGAGGTCCTCATTGGAGATTGGAACGGCGAACCCGTTGGATATGCGCTCTTTTTTCACAACTTCTCTACTTTTCTTGGGCGATCCGGCCTTTATCTGGAGGATATCTATATCCGCCCTTCGGCGCGCGGAAACGGATTTGGGAAGGCGTTCTTCCGTCATCTTGCCGCGCTGTGCCTGGAACGGGGCTGCGGACGCCTGGAGTGGTGCTGCCTGGATTGGAACAAGTCCAGCATTGATTTTTACCGCTCTATGGGTGCTCAGGCGATGGATGAGTGGACCATTTACCGGCTCTCTGAAGGCCAGCTCGGGAAGCTGGCGGACTAAGTATTACAAAAAATTCTCAATAATGACCCCCGGCGTAGCCGGGGGTATTTCATATGCAGAATATTTTCTGCATCGCTTAAGCTTTCTGAATCCCCGGCACAGCCGGGATTTTCGTAGACATAAAAAGCCGCCGTGATTTTCACGGCGGCCATACATCCATTAAATCTTACTCGTTGTTGAGCGCATCCTTTACTTTATCAAATATGCTCTTTTTAGAGTTGGCTTTGTGCGGCTCACCCTGTACCGGATTCTCTCCCACGCTTTCTCCAAACGCACGCAGAAGGCTCTTTTGCTCGTCACTTAGCCGCTTGGGCACCTCAATTTCCACCTTGACCATCAGGTCGCCCTTTTCCTTGCTCCTGAGGCGCTGTATCCCCTGTTCCCGCATACGGAACGTAGTGCCGGGCTGCGTGCCTTCCGGCAACGTATACTTGACGCTGCCCGTCAGCGTGGGCACTGTAATTTCTCCTCCCAACGTCGCTGTGATATAGGAAATCTTCATATCCAGGAACAAATCGGCGCCGTTTCTGCGGAAAAGCTTATGCGGCTTGACGCGAATGAGCACATAAAGATCGCCGCTTGGTCCGCCGCGGTATCCGGCTTCCCCCTCGCCTGAAAGGCTCAAGGTCTGGCCATCGTCAATGCCTGCGGGTATATTTACGACGACACGGCTGGTCTTTTTTACCCTGCCGTGGCCATGGCAGTCCAGGCAAGGTTCCTTAATGATCTGCCCGGTGCCGTTACAAGCCGAGCAGGGCCGGACAGTCGTAAACGAACCAAGCATGGTATTCTGCTGTACGCGCACCTGCCCCGAACCGCCGCAAGTGGTGCAGCGCTCCGGCTTTGTGCCGGGTTTTGCGCCCGAGCCGCCGCAGGAGCCACAGTTTTGTTCGCGCGGGACAAGAATTTCGCGCTTTGCGCCAAAAGCCGCATCCTCAAACGAAATGGTGAGCGTATATTTGAGGTTATTGCCCGCAGCAGGCCCGGTATTGTCCCGGCCAGAGAATCCGCCGCCAAACATGGTTTCAAATATATCGGTAAATCCACCAAAGCCCGAAAACGGATTGCCGCCGGAATATCCGCCGCCGCCCGCAGCCGGGTCAAACGCGGCATGGCCGAACTGATCGTACTGGGCGCGCTTTTTCGCATCGCTCAGTACCTCAGCGGCCTCGTTCAATTCTTTAAATCTCGCCTCCGCATCCTTATCTCCCGGATGCAAATCCGGGTGGCAGGACTTTGCCTGCTTTCTGAATGCGCTTTTAATTTCGCTTTCGGAGGCGTTTTTCTCAACACCTAATACTTCATAATAATCGCGTTT
>JAEXTB010000124.1 GCA_023453725.1 Bacillota bacterium
AACTCCCTGCAGACTATGAACTGCCTGCCCCCGAGGCGATCACGCCCGCAAACATTGGCGAGTACGATTGGAAGACCTGGTCCTGGCTGTAAGCTTCAGGCAATCGCAATCACAGACGTTTGGTAAAGCCATGCGGGGGACGGGATACAGCCCGTCCACCGAACAAATGGAGGTTCGAAAAGTGATTACTTTGTTTCCTGAACCGAAATTTCTGCAGGAAAAGGACGGTGTATCCTCCTCGTTCCGTTCGCTGTGCCTCTCTTTTGAGGACCGCGCGAGCGCGGGGGATCTCCTTGCCATTGCAGACATGCGCTTTTGGAACTATAAGGACATTCAGGTCTGCGGCTGCGGCGTTTGTAAGGAAGGATATCCCGTTCATGTGGTGCGCGGGCTTACTGCTCAAACCGAACGGGAAGACTTGTTCCGGGCACAGGGATATCAACTGGTCATCACAGAGCAGCAGGCAACATTGAACTATGAAAACAACGCCGGTTATATCAATGGTATTACCAGCTTAAAGGGACTTTTGATCAAGGACGGTGGAGCCTATCGGTTGCCGTGCTGCGAAATCGTCGATTACCCGTCGCTACCGGTACGCGCAGTTGCGCCTACTTTCTCTTGGTACGCGGGCTATGGCAGGCTTGGGTTTGACAGCCAGCTTTGGGGCTATGACGAGTGGGTGGAATTCCTCAACGTCTGCCTGGACAATAAAATCAACCAATTCAACATGGTCATGTATGGGTATTGGCCGTTTGAAATGGAGGCTTACCCGGAAACGGTACTTCGCAATGTGCCCATGAAGATCTGGAATGCGGAAAACCGCAGATGGCTGACCGTCCGCTACACCCATCCCAACCTGGAGGAACCCTACCTTGACCGATTCATCCGGCTTGCACATAAGCTGGAAGTTAAGATATTTGCCTATGTAGGGTTGAATTCCTACAACGGCGGTTACAGCATCAAGCATCCCGAGGCGCGGCAAAAGGCGCCGGATACCGGCGCGTTCCTCAACGACTTCGACTCTCTCTGCCTCAGCAGACCTGGTACGGTGGATTACATCCTGGACTGCATGAAGGAGATTGCGCGGCTGGGCTTTGATGGCTATACGCTCGAAGAATCCGAGGAAGGGTTCTGGTACTGCGAATGCGAGGGTTGCACGAAGCGTTGGCATGAAACCACTATTTCCCCTGTTGAGGCGAAGCACAAGGCCAACATGTGGCTGCTCAACCGTATCTATGAGGCGGTGCGCAGTGTCAATCCCGCAGCTGTTATCGGCATCCGCGCGTTCCGTCAGCCTCCGCTGGAAAAGGATCTCGCGTTCTTGGAGGAATGTGTCAATTCCATGCCCGATGACATCATGCTCTTCTGGGCGCCAGGGCTTTATGTGCCCGAGACGGAGTTCCTCAAGTGGTGCAATGCTTTCGGCAGGGATCGGATCTGGGCGAGGGATACTGAATCCAACTCCATTACATCTACAATGGGCCGGCTGTACAGGACATTTGAATCCAACATGATCCGCTATCACGATGAGACCAACGTACAGGTGATCGAGCGGGATATTGAGCAGCATATCGGCAGTGTAAATATGAAGGTTCACGGAATCAACGGCTATATATTTGAATGGTATGGCCTGTTTATGCACCTGTTTGCGCACGGCAATTACGGGTGGGGATCCATGATGCCGCAGCATCAGTTCTTTGAACAGGTGTGTGCCTACAATTTTGGCGAGGAGATGGGCAAGAAGGTGCTCTATGTGATGCGGAATATGCTCACCATACATGAGAGCCAAATCCCGCTGTACACCACACCTTTCCCGTTCCAGAAAAACAAGATCACAAATGCGGATATTTCAGCCATCAACGCCGCCAAGAAACTTCACCCGCATATTCTGGATCTGATTGAGGAACTTCAGGAGCGCTGCGATCAGGACCCGCATCTGCGTCCTTGGTTAACGCATTTTGACAAGCTTCATAACGCGCAGCGCCGGAATGCGGTGATTTACGACCTGGTGCTTGCGGCGCTACGGTATGAAGACGAGTCGGATCCCGAAAAAAAAGATGCGATCCTTGATGAAATCCTGTATTTCAATGAGAAGGATTTTGATATCGCCAAAGAGATGTTTTTTGACATCAACCCGGTGTCCGAGACCGGCGTAAAGAGCTGTATGTTCCCGTATCACGAAATCAAGCGTCTGATCTACAACATCAGGCATCCAGACGCACCGGATGATGACATTATCTGCTCCGGGATAGAAGCATTGGGTTGGTTATGGCTGTAAAGGGGCTGTAACACGGAAGGAGATGGAGACCATTCATACGATGAACGCAACCGCGGAGGCCGAACCGCGTATCCTTGAGCCCTTGATCGAGGTCAGGGGTTGTACGATGGAGTTTCCGGGCGTGAAAGCCTTGGACAACGTCAGCTTTACGCTGCTCCCCGGAGAATGCCATGCTCTAGTGGGCGAGAACGGCGCGGGGAAATCCACCCTCTCTAAATGCATCACCGGCGAAAACCATATGACGGCAGGTGAGCTGTATGTGGAGGGCAAGAAAATAAAGCTTTCGTCCTACGGCATTCGGGAGTCCCAAAGCCTGGGCATTGCCATTGTGCATCAGGAATTCCAGCTGATGCCCGACATGAACGGGCTTGAAAACATATTTATGGGCCATTACGAGAGCAAAGGGCCGCTGGTAGATTGGAAGGCACTGCGCAAGCGGGCGGAGCAGCTCATGGACTTTTTGCAGTGCGATGTAAATCTCAATGTGCCTGTCCGGCAGCTGCGTACTGCAGAACGGCAGATCGTCCAGCTGGCAAAGGCTGTTTTGACCAATCCCAGAATCATCATATTCGATGAATTGACGGCGGTATTGCAGGAGAAGGACATTGAGAACATTTTCCGCATTATCCGCGTGCTCAAGGAAAAGGGGATGGGCATCATCTACATTTCCCACAGGCTGGATGAGATCATCGACTGCTGTGATTCCTATACGGTGCTCTGCGATGGGAAATATGTTAACAGTGGCCGCGTAAAGGATATTGATAAACCGCAGCTCATTAAAATGATCATCGGGCGTGAGCTGACACAGGTGTATCCGCCCATTCATCAGAAATTCGGCGATACGCTTCTGGAAATTAAGGGACTCACAGCGCCCAAAGCATTCCGGGATATCGACATTCACGTGCGTGCGGGGGAGGTCATCGGGATCGCAGGGCTGTTAGGTGCGGGGAAAACCGAGCTTGTACAGGCCATATTCGGCAACCACAAGGTGGTATCGGGTACGGTTAAGGTGCGGGGGAAAGAAGTCAAAATCAAGAATCCCTTGCAGGCTATCAGGCTCGGCTTTGGGTTGGTACCGGACGAACGCAGGACGTTGGGGCTGAATATGCTCTTTGACATCAAGGACAACACGACTCTACCGTCCTTAAATCGGTTTCGGAAGTGGGGTATTTTTCAAAACCATAGTGCTGAGGCGAAAGCTGCCTTCGAGTATAACGAGAAGCTGGAGCTCGCGTACTATTCGTTATGGCAAAACGTAAAAAAGCTCTCAGGTGGCAACCAGCAGAAGATTGTAATCGCCAAATGGATGCTCCGGGACTCGGAAATCTTCCTGATGGATGAACCCACCCGTGGCATCGATGTCGGCGCAAAGTTTGAGATTTATACGCTGATCAACGAGCTGACCAGGCAGGGCAAAGCGGTTATCCTTGTTTCTCAGGAGATGGAGGAACTCATCGGGCTTTGCAACAGGATCTACATCATGTTTGAAGGCACCATGATGGATGTGGTCGAGGGCGAGCGCAAGACCCAGGAAGTCATTATTAACAGCTTGTTAGGAGTAAACGAAAATGAGTAATCCGGTCATCGAAAGCAATACAAAACTCAAGCGCTATGACGGAGGGGTAAAGGCGTTTTTTCAGGAATGGATGATACTCCTCCTGTTTTTGGCTCTGTTTGCCATCTGCTGTATCAACCCGAATTTCCGCACCACCAATAACATTATGAACGTGTTGCGCCAGGCCTCCTTTATCGCTATTATCTCAATGGGGCAATTCTTTGTCATACTGACCGGGAATATGGATATGTCCATTACGTCCATCATCGGTATGGTATCCATTTTCTTTGCGGGATTTGCGGTAAATGTAGGTATGCCGGTGTGGCTTGCTGTGGTTCTTGTAATGCTGATGGCGGGGGCACTGGGCGTGATCAACGGCACGCTGGTGGTATACGGACGTCTGCCGTCCTTTATCGCAACGCTGGTGGTCATGAACATCATAAAGGGCGTCTACTTCATTTATTCGGGAGGCCTGCCTATCTCGGGCTTGCCTGAGTCTTTCAATTTCCTTGGCGCAGGATATGTAGGCTTTGTTCCTTTCCCGGTTATTTTGATGGTGATCATTGCTATCATTTTGCATATTGTTACAAGGCATACGGCTGTTGGGCGCAGCTTTTATGCAATCGGCGGCAACATCGAAGCCTCCAAGCTTTCCGGCATCAACGTGAAATTCATAGGAATACTTGCGTTTGTCCTGTGCGCTGTACTTTCCGCGATTGGCGCGCTCGGCCTTACCTCAAAAACGCTCTCCGGCAATGTGATGATCGGCGAAAACCTGCTCTTTGACGTCATGACCATCGTGGTACTTGGCGGCACTTCCCTAAGCGGCGGCCGCGGCCGGATTTTCGGCGTGGCGATCGGCGCGTTGTTCATACAGGTCATCAGCAACATCATGGTTTTGGAGAGCATCAATACCTTCTGGCAGTGGGTTGTCAAAGGGATCATTCTGCTCGCGGTTGTGCTGGTGGACTGCAATACTAAGCGCGATTGAAGCATGTACGGCAATACGGTGAAACGGGGTTCCGGGCAATGAATACACGCAGGTTCTGCCAAAGGGCGTATCTGAAAAGCGAGAAGATTGAGGAATACAAAAAACTCCACGCGGCGGTATGGCCTGATGTAAAAAAGACCGTCGAAGCGTGTAATCTCTGCAATTACTCGATTTACAGGATGGGCAATGAGGTTGTTTCGTATTTTGAGTATACGGGCGCGGATTACGAAAAGGACATGGAAAAGATGGCTGCGGACCCGGTGACCCAGCAGTGGTGGCAGCATACCAAGCCCTGCTTCCTGCGGCATGAGGAAGCGGTATATTACGAGGATATGGAAGAACTGTTCCATCAGGAGTAGGCATCCTTTCTTACCTATCAAAGGAGATCAATATGAGTGAAAAAATGTATGCGATGATCGGCGTGGACATGGAAACGGATGTGGGTAGCTTTACGCCGTTCTATGAAGGCACCAAAAACGCGACGCCGAATATGATTGCACTTTTTGATCAAAAAGGCATTCAGGCAACCTTTTATTTCACAGGGGAATGCGCCAGGGAAAATCCACATATCGCAAAACTGGTTGTTGAC
>JAEXTB010000139.1 GCA_023453725.1 Bacillota bacterium
GCCGCAGCCATTGCGCGGCAGGTAGGCATTGACCGGGTACTGGCCGAAGTCCTCCCCCAGGACAAATCCAACGAGGTCAAGAAGCTGCAGAATGAAGGCCACAAGGTCGCCATGGTGGGCGACGGCATCAACGACGCTCCCGCGCTTGCGCAGGCCGATATCGGCATCGCAATCGGCTCGGGTACGGATGTCGCGATGGAAAGTGCGGATATCGTGCTGATGCGCTCGGACTTAATGGATGTGCCGACCGCCATCAACCTGAGCAAAAAGACCATCCGCAACATCAAGCAGAATTTGTTCTGGGCGTTTGGATACAATGTCATCGGCATCCCCATTGCGGCGGGCGTGCTGCATCTGTTCGGCGGCCCCTTACTAAACCCGATATTCGCGGCAGCCGCCATGAGCCTGAGCTCGGTATCGGTGCTGACCAACGCGTTACGGTTAAAAAATTTCAAAGCAACACGCTGAAGGAAATGTGAAAGGAAATATGATGATGAAAAAGGCTATGAAATTGGGTCTCTTGGTTTGTGCCGGGGCGATCGCCATGCTTTCGCTCGTTGGCTGCAAACAGCTCGACGTGGTGGGAAAAGAGTCCGTCACTTCGTTTAACGCCGTTCTCACTGCCATCCCCGACAAGGTTGAGGCCGACGAAATGAACGCCGGATGGTCGCTCTCCGCCCCCGATGACACCGTACGGGTTATCTGGAGCGAAACCTACAGCAAGAGCCCGCTCCACGCCGTGATGCTCGAGCTTGACGCAAAGCCGTTTCTGGATGCAGGGCTGGACCCCGCCAAGCTCCCGGAGACCGTTCAGTATTATGAGGATAAGCTTATGGTGGGGACAAAGCTGGGCAACAACGATTTGAAGTACAACGGCGAAGTGACTCCGCTTGCGGCCTATGAACAGATCGTCAATCTGTACCGCGACAGCATCGGCTATCACACCGCGCTTGACCATTACGGCGTGAAACTGGAAAACGGGAACATGTTTGAATGGGCCAAGGATATGAGCAAGAACGACAAGGATATCGTGTTTGTCTTAAATCCGGAGCCGTTCATTGCGGCGGGCGTTGACCCGAACGCGGTGGAAGGCTGGGCGTTTGCCAAGGTTCCCATTGAGGAGAACGGCAAGACAATTGAAGTGGATAAGCTCTTGAAACCCTTTGACTTACAGTAAACGGGAGGTAAACAATGGCGAATACAGTGATCAAAGTGGACGGGATGTCCTGCGAACATTGCGTAAAGGCAATCACAAAAGCGGTAGGGGCGCTCCCCGGTGTTGCTAACGTTGCTGTCGACTTAAAAGCAAAAACGGTAGCGGTTGACCACGACCCAGCTAAAAGCACGCTGGATCAGATCAAGTCTGAAATTGAGGATCAGGGCTACGACGTAGTCGGGTAAAACATAACCCGCCGATTATAGGATCGGCGGGTTTCTTTCACGGAACCGGTCATTTTAAAGCAAAGAGCAGGAAACCTGCTCTTTGATGCGTCTACGGTACTTTATACAAACTCCTTCATCAAGGCCTCAATCAGGCGTGGGTCTGATGGGCGGTCCACAAGCGGAGCGCCGTCTTTTAGAATGGCGTTCTTTTCATGGAACGTTTCTCTCGGTTCGCAATATAAGACGCCAAGGGGGATTTTATCTCCAAACTCCATGGCCTTTTCCATAGCGGCAAGCCTGTTGGAAGCATCGTAATCCTCGGTAAGCTCATAAATGCGCTGATTGTACCACGCGTAGGTGTTGACTTTATTGAAGCTTACGCAGGGCTGAAGGATATCCACCAGCGCATACCCTTTGTAGGAGATCGCCTGCTTCATAATGGAAACCAGGTGTTCCTTACGGCCGCTGAACGCGCGCGCAACAAAACCGGCGCCCGCCGCAATGGCAACAAGTGCAGGATTGAAAGGCGTATTGGCCGAGCCTGCGGGTTGTACCGGCGTAACCTGTCCTTCAAGCGTCGTGGGGGACGCCTGCCCCTTGGTCAGACCGTAAATCTGGTTGTCGTGCACAAAGTGCGTAATGTCCACGTTGCGGCGGATGTTGTGCAGAAAGTGATTGCCGCCCTCGCCATAGGAATCCCCGTCGCCGGTATCTACAATAACCGTCAGCCGTTCGTTGGCGATTTTCGCTGAAATCGCGGCCGGAAGCGAACGCCCGTGCAGCCCGCAGAATGCGTTGGCACCGATGTACTGCGGGGTTTTTGCCGCCTGGCCGATGCCTGCCGCCATCAATACCTCGTGGGGGGACTTGCCCAGTTCCGTAAGCGCCGTTTTCAGGCAATCCAATATCGCAAAGTTGCCGCAGCCCGGGCACCATGCCGTCTCATAGGTTTGAAAAGCGTTTTCGCTCATTTTTGCCCCTCCTTTGCTACCCGCTCTGCGATTTCTTCGGCGCTGATCTGCCGTCCGTCATACTTCAAAACGCTTCCCGTGCAGGCGATGCCGGTATATTCGCGTATAAGCCCTGCAAGCTGGCCAGTCGCGTTCTGCTCCACATTGATAATGCTGCGCGCAGAAGCACACTTTTGTTTGAGAAGCTTCTGCGGCAGCGGATAAATATCCCCAAAC
>JAEXTB010000206.1 GCA_023453725.1 Bacillota bacterium
GCTGCATGGTAACAGGGCCGGCGCAGATCAAGCCATCCGCATGCCGGGGGGAACCTTTTTGCTGCACGCCAAGGCGCTCTACGTCATAACGCGGTGTGAGCGAAGCGATGATTTCAACATCGCACGCGTTGCACGCGCCGGAATTAAAGTGAATAATCCATGGGGATTTCTGCCTCGCCCACTGGATAATGCGGTCAACGATCATCTTTCTCCCTCCTGAAGAGCATTGAAAGTGAAAGCACCGTCAGCACCAGGAACAATATAGCCACGATGGAGATGTGCTTCACATCGGTTGCGATCATCAGCACCGTTACGTGCATAATCGTAAAGAAAAAAGCAAAATGAAAAAACTGAGAATATTCCGGCTGGCCCTGGTTTTCAGGTACTGTTTCACCGCAGGAATACGGATCAAGTTTCTTTTTAAAATCCTTGCCGCGCGCGGCGATCCGGCTGAAAAGCGCAGAAAGGCCGATGGAAAGCCCGATGAATATCAGGAACGCGACAGGCGGCGCAAGCAGTATGTTTTGCATCATCTATTCCTCCCAAATCCCCTTAGCCCTTGAGGTTGTTGAGCTTACGTGTATCCAGCACATCCGTTTCCCGGTAAATGCCAAGTACGATGCCGGTAGCCACCACAACCAGCACCACTTCAATGACAATAATGGTCAGCACATAGGCCTGGGCCTGCGCCATGTTGCCCGTGACGTAGCCCACGGCGATCATCAGCAGGGTAATGCCTTTTGCAAGTATCTCAATGGAGAGCAAAATGCGCATCAGATTGCGGGAGACGATCAAACAATAGATACCCGTTACGAGCAGCAATGCAACAGCAATCAAAAACACAAGAAACAGCTCGTTCATTTCTCACGTACCCCCTTAAAGAATACAAGGTCCGCATATACGCCCAAAAGCACAATGACGATCTGCCCCACAAGGTCGATCTGCCGCTTTTCCCACAGGATCTGCTGGGGGGTGATGCCCTGTGTGCCCGAGGCGATGCCGGATAACAGCGTGCTGACATGCGGCCAGAGTACAAACGCAAGAACCGTAGCCAACGTGATGAGGACAATGGGAAGCAGCACAAAACGGCGTTTGCGCGCTTTGTCCTTTTCCGCCTGCTCCTCTCGTGAAGTGATTTTCGTCATGCTCGACGCGCTGATGAATATAACCGGAATCAGCCCGGCACAAACGGAAAGCTCAAACGCTGCCGCAAGCGGCGCATCTAAGAGGAACATTACAAGCGCCAATAACGCGCTCATAACCGCCATCCAGATGGCGGCCTTTATGAGGTTGGGTCTGACAATGCAAAGTATTGCGCAGACTACCAGGGATACAAGCAGAAGAATGATTACAGGAAGCGACACGCTCTTTCCACCTTCCTTTACAGCAAGTTTTGAAAGTAACCGAGCAGGAACGGCAGAACGGCGCCCACAACAACGTTCACCGCAACAAGCAGAAGCTCCGCGCTCACAAACCCTGCGCCCGCTTCCTTCACGTGGGCGAGCGCATCGGGAACTTTTCCAAAGAACACCTTCTTCTGGATGAGGAGAAGGTAGGCAAGCGTTACAACGCCCGCAAGGAGCGCTACAACCGCCATCACGGGAGAAACGCGCCATACGGCGATAATGATGAACAGCTTGCTCCAGAAGCCCGCAAGCGGGGGAATACCGGCTGTGGACAAGTAAGCGACGACCGAACTCCATCCGGTGACGGGCATCTTTTCAGAAAGGCCGCCCATTTCATCCATATTGGTAAGGCCAGTCTGCTGTTCCACCGCCGCAGCGTCCAGGAACAGGAGGGACTTAAACGACGCGTGATTGAAAAAGTGCAGCATCGCGCCAAAGAAGCCTAGCGGGGAACCCGTGCCAAGGCCTAATAGGATATAGCCGATCTGGCTTACGCTGGAGAATGCGAGCATCCGCTTCATTTTGTTCTGACCAATGGCGGCGAATGCGCCCACCAGTATGGAAACAAGGCCAAGTATGGTCAGCAAATTTCCTACGGAGGCGTTGCTCAGGAAGATATCGCGGAAAATGCGCATCAGCACGTATACGCCCGACGCCTTGGTCACAATACCGCTTAAGAGCACCGAAACGGGCGCAGAGGCGGAGGAATATGCGTCCGGTACCCACGCGTGGAAGGGGACGGCGCCCGATTTGATGGCGAACCCAATCGTATAAAGGATCAGCGAGATCACGATCCCGTACGGGAACACGCCCGCTTCGCCTGCCTGCCCAATGGCGGAAGAGGCGTTTGCAAACGTCGTATCCCCCACAAAAAGGAACAGGAATGCCGTTGCCGTGAGCATCGCGATGGTGGCCACGGTTGATTGGATATAGTATTTGAATGCACCCTCCAATTCATTACGGTCCCTGTGGAAGCCGATGAGTATGAAGGAGGCGGCGGAAGTGATTTCGATGAACACATAGAGCGTGAACAGGTCGCGCACAATGGCCACACCGTTCATGCCCGCCATAAGGATCAACACAAGGTTTGCAAAATTATGCTTCTGCTTATGAATGGTGCTGTTTGTAATGAGCAGTGCCACAAGCCCTATAAGGCCGATGGTGCAAAGCACCAAAGCGCTTAGCGCGTCGATTTCCAACAGGCCAATGCGGGTATCCGAAAACACAGCGCCAGAGCGAAGGCACTCTACAAGCACGTAGCCGGAAAGCAAAGTCTGCACGGCGGCAATCACTATACCGCACCAAACGGCTGACTTGCCTTTAATCCAATAATAGACAATATTCAATACCACTACCGCGGCGAGTGGGATTGCCAAGAACAAAAGCGGCACGAAGGCTTCCTCCTAAACTATTAAATCCTTTGCGCAGTGCGCTTAATGGAACGATACCAGCAGGAACAGCGTGACAAACGCAATCCCGGCTACCGTCCACACAAGATATACGGCGGTATTGCCGGTGTGTGCCTTGCGAATTCCGCCGGAAACCCAGCCGGTAAAGCGGACCACGGCCACATCGTAGAACCAGCTGATGCCATTGTTGACGGCTAGCGCAGCCTTGGAATATCCCGTTACGAGCAAGCCGACTACGTAGTAAGGATCAAAATACTTCTTTTCGGCAAGTCATAAATCTGGTGCAGGCCCGGCGCATAATGGAAGTGATCCGCGGCCAATATACCGCGTCCGGTCTTCTTGAAGCCCAGACGGTGGCTCAAAACCGCAAGGGCAAGAACGACAAGGGAGATGCCTGCAAGCACAAAGTTTGTATGCGTACCGGCCTCTTCAAGGTGTTCCATTTCGGGCAGGAAAGTCTTAAACAATGCAACCAGCTGGCCCTGGAATACGCCGGCGAGTATGCAGCCCACAGCCAATACGATCATGGGGATGAGCATAGTCCAAGGGGCTTCCTTTACGTTCTTCTTGGGCGCTTCGTTCTTTCCAAAGAACGCCGCGTGGCCAAGTTTCAGGAACGAGACCGCCGTAAAGAACGCGCCGACCGCCGCCACAATGTAGAAGGGCAACGCGCTTTCGATCGCGGCATCAAATATCAGCTCCTTGGAGAAGAAGCCGTTGGTGAACGGGAACCCCGCGATGGAGGCCGCCGCAATCAGAAAACAAATAAACGTAACGGGCATTTGCTTTCTAAGGCCGCCCACTACTTTCAAATCCGTGGTGCCCGCCTGCCGCTCTACGGCGCCCGCCGTCAGGAACAGGCAGCTCTTATAGAGCGCGTTGTTGAGCATATGGAACAGTCCGCCGATAATGCCGATCGGAAGCGCGGTACCGATACCCAGAAGCATGTAGCCGACCTGGCTGACCGCGTGGTAGGAAAGAAGGCGTTTATAGTCCTTTTGAATGAGCGCCATCATGACGGCGAATATGATGCTTGCAGCACCCAGCGTCATAAGCGCCGTGCTCATGCCAGAACCGTGTTCAAGCGTAAAGAGGCCAGTCGTCACGCGAACGAGCAGGTAAATGCCCATCAGCTTTTCTAAAGCGCCCGGCAGGAATGCCATGAACGGCAGCGGCGCGTCGTTGGCGGCATCCGGTATCCAGGTGTGGAAGGGCATTGCGCCAGCCTTGCCGAGTGCGCCAATCAGCATCAGGATAAAGGCAGCGGAAGTGGAAGCTTCCACCGGAAGATGGATGCCTTCCATATTGAACGTTCCCGCGAGCTGTGCGGTCATGCCGATGCCAAGCATGAGGCAAAGATCGGTCAAACCGACAATGACAATGGCCTTGACGGCGGTTTTAAAGCCGCCGGGCTTATCAGTTAACAGCATGGCGAACATCGTGCACAGGATGCCTTCCCAGAAGAAGAGCAGCAGCACAAGGTTGTTCGCAAGCACAGCGCCGTTTACAAGCGTCAGCGTCAGCATGAAGAACGCGTAGAAGCGTTTTGCATACGGCTTTTCCCGCAGATATGCGGTGGAGTACAGCGTCACTAAGAGCGCGACAATCGCGACTGCCAGCAGAATAAACCCGGAGAACGGAAGAAGGCGCAACGAAAAATCAAGGCCAAAGCCGCTCCAGGGAAGATCCACGGCAAGGTTGCTGCCGTATACGCTAGCCATCAGCCCCAGGTTGGCAAGCCCGCAAAGCACAAGCAGGACTTCCTTAAGCCCCTTCGCCTTTTGGGGAAGCAGGAAGGTGAGTACCGCGAACACCGCGGGAACGAAAATTAAAAACAACAATACGTTACTGTTCATGCCGCCACCACCAATTGCTGCACAAGGGCTTCAACAAAGCCAGCAGGAAGTTGTACCAACAGGCCGCTGGCCAGGGAAAGCACCGCAAGCAGCGCAACACAGAATATCATGCCAAACGTGCCCTCTTTTTTGAGTTCGCGCTTAGGCTCGCCTAAGAACACCGTAGTGAATGCGCGCAGCAGGTACACAATTGTGAGCACCGCGCCGAGCAGGAACACGAGCGCAATCCAGGGATGGCCCGCTGCTGCCGCGCCTGTTACCACCATGTACTTGCTGAAGAAGCCGCCAAAGGGCGGAATGCCCATGACGGAGAACGCGCACAAGAGGAAGGAAACCGCAGTGACGGGCATGGTTTTGATTAACCCGCCCAGTTCCCGGATGTCCTTGGTGTGGTAGGTATGCTCCACAATGCCCGCGCACAGGAACAGGCCCGCCTTGGAGATGCCGTGCATCAAAATGTAGAGGATGCCGCCCGCCGCGGCAAGCTCGCCGCCCACGGAAATACCTAATATGATATAACCGATCTGGCTGACGGTGGAATAAGCGATGATGCGCTTGATATCATGCTCCGCAATCGCGGCACCCGCGCAGGCCAAGGAGCTCACGGCAGCAATCACGGGGACGACTATGTGCCAGACTTCATCCAGTGTAAAGTTGACAAGGAACAACCGTGCGAACACATACACGCCGATTTTCACAAGCACCGCCGCGTGTAAGAGCGCGGTGACGGGTGAGGGCGCAACGCCGGCGTCCGCAATCCAGGAGTGCAGCGGCAGCGTGGCGGATTTTGAAAGCACACCAAATAGGATAAGCACCACAGCGGCGCTTGCAATGGGTTGCCCCTTTAGAGTTAAAAGATCTGTTGTGCCGTTCTGCACATAGATCATGATAAAGCCCGCAAGCATGAGCAAAGCGCCGAATACCGTAATGAGGAATGCCTTATTGGCGCGGCGGACATACTCTTTTTCACGGAAGAAGCCAATAAGCCGCCAGCAGCAAAGGGCGGAAATTTCCCAGAACAGATAAAGAAAGATGAGGTCCGTCGAGTAGACGATACCCATCATCGCGCCGATAAAGAGCACGACAAAAAAGTAGTATTCGCTCTGGTTACCCGAGTGTGACATGTAACCAAACGAATACCCTACGATAATCAGGCCGATGAGCGATGCGGATATGGCCATAAACACTGCCAGACCATCCGCCATTAGGCCAAAGCTCAAACCGAACGGCAGCGTAATCTGCAACAGGGCTGGTTCCTTGAGCGACGACGGAAGCGCAAGTACGCTTAAGAGAAGCGGCGCCGCTACCAGAATAAAGGCAAGGGCGTTTCGGAACTTGGGCGATACCTTCCCTGCAATCGGCAACAAAAATGCGCCGAGCAGCGGTATGCCTACCGTAAGAAGTAATAGCGTTTGACCGGTCATTCTGCCTGTCTCCTATGTGGAATTTCGCAATTCGCCATTCAGGCGATTCTGGACGCACCTGCAAACAGCTGCTTTTAGTATTGCAACGGTTTCCAAGGGCATACAAAAACCCATCTGCTTGTCTTTACGGAGCGCATATTTTGCAGATGAATTTTGTTTTGCGGGTCAATATAAAAACTGGTGCAATGCGTCCAACATTTGTATCATAATTATTAACATTGCATATGTCAATAAGTTAATTTAATAACGAACACTTTTCGCGATAATATATTCTTAAGCATACAAATGTCTGAAAAAGCAAGGAAATGCCAAGTAAATCCACCTTATGAACTCGGTGTTTTCCTATTAAACTCTGGTCCTTACAGGAAAACAGGCTCTAACAAAAACTTTTAGCTGAGGCTACAGCAATTCTATCTTGACTTTTTCTGGTGGAGGGGGTTTGCTTGTATTGTACGGCCCAGAAATATCGGCTATAATACGATTCCGTAGCGGGTATACACAAAAGGAGAGAATGCATTGCACGAATATGCCCTGACCAAAAGAATAGTGGAGATTATCAACCGGGCGGCGGAACAAAACGGCGCCAAACGGGTAAATTCCGCTATACTTATGATTGGAGAAAATACAGGAATCATGCCGGATTCCGTGCAGATTTATTTTGAAATTATCGCCAAGGGAACCCCGGCACAGGATGCGAAGCTGCAGCTGAACCTTGTGCAAACGCAGATGCATTGTAACGCCTGCAACAAGAACTTTGTGAAGCCGCGCTTTTCCTTTGTTTGCCCAGATTGCGGGGCGTTGGGAAGCCCGACCGATATCGGCAGCGAGTGTTACGTGGAGAGCGTGGAGATGGACGTTTAAAATTAGGCGCAAACGGTATTTATGTAGTGGGCGTTCCTATATATTTATACAAATAACAAGAGGGTACCGCGTTTGGAGCGGGGAAAGGAAGAACCAATGCAAACAAAAGACGTCGTCATAATGGAGAACGTGTTTGATGAAAACGACCGCATTGCGGAGCAGATACATGCAGGCCTTGAGGCGCGCGGCATTTACGCTGTCAACGTCATGGGCGCGCCCGGCGCGGGTAAGACGTCCTGCCTCATACAGCTCATTTCGCATCTTTCTGGCGTAAAGCCTTATGTCATCGAAGGGGACATTGAATCGGACATTGATACCAAGAAGCTCAATGTCCTTGGGATAGAGACGGTGCAGATCAATACGTTTGGGGCGTGCCATCTGGACGGCAGGGTTATTGAAAATACGCTCAAAACCATGCCACTTGATCAAAAGGGCGTGCTGTTTATTGAAAACATCGGCAACCTCGTTTGCCCTGCGGAATTTTCCATTGGCGAAGATATGAAGCTGCTCGTTTCCACCGTCACCGAGGGTGCGGATAAGCCTTATAAATATCCGTTGGCGTTTGAAAAATCGTCTGTTATTTTGCTCAATAAAAAAGACCTTCTGCCGTATGTGGATTTTGATTACGATTACTTCCTCAAAGGCGTGCAGGCATTGAATCCCAACTCCGCCGTGTTCCTCGTTTCCGCAAAAACAGGCGAGGGCTTCCAAGAGGCGGCCGAGTGGCTCAAGGCAAGGCTGTGAATGTGCAAAAAGCGCTGCGGATAAGCGGCGTGGTACAGGGGGTGGGCTTCCGCCCGTTTGTGGCGCGCCTTGCGCGAAAGCATGCGCTTACAGGCTCCGTGCGAAACGCCGGGGGCGCGGTGATTGTCCGGCTGGGTGGGGAAGCGGAAGCGATTTCCCGCTTCTTAGAAGAACTCATGGAAAACCCGCCTGCGGGCAGCTTCATTCGCTCGGTGGAGCAGCTGGAATGCGAGGAAACACTGCCTGAAGGGTTTGTAATTGAACCAAGCGAGGCTGCATCCGGCATCGCGATGCCGGGACCGGATATCGCCACATGTCCGGATTGTTTAAATGAGCTGTTTACGCCCGGAGACCCGAGATATCAAAACCCGTTCATCAGTTGTACGTACTGGGGCCCGCGTTTTTCTATTTTAAAAGAACTGCCCTATGACCGGAACACGACGTCGATGGATGCTTATTCGATGTGTGGGCTGTGCGAGGGACAGTATCACGAGGAAGAAGACAGACGTTTTCACGCCCAGACGGTATGCTGCAACGCATGTGGGCCCAAGCTCTCCGGCATTACAAGGGAGAACAACCAGCACACGGGAGATAGGGCGCTTAAAACGGCGATTGAATTTTTAAATAGCGGCGGCATTGTCGCCATCAAAGGGATAGGCGGATATCATCTGGCCTGCAGCGCTATGGATGCTGCGGCGGTCGCTAGACTTCGCCTACTCAAAGGGCGGGAAAGCAAACCTTTTGCGGTGATGTTCGGGTCATTGAGCGTGGTTGCTGCCCACTGCGTGGTATCAAAGGAGGAGGAAGCGCTGCTAACCTCTCCTGCGAGGCCCATTGTGCTGTTATACCGCAATCAAGACAGTCCCATTGCGCAGGGCGTATACGGCGCAAGCCGGTATTTGGGCGCTTTTTTGCCCTATACGCCGCTTCAGCATCTTTTGTTTCGGGAAACCGGGCCGCTTGTGATGACGAGTGCCAACCCGTCCGGCCTTCCGATTATTTACCGGGAGGAAGACATACTGCGGTTTTTTGCGGCACACAATGAACTTGACTATGTGCTGTCTCACGACCGGGGGATAGAGCGCATATTGGATGATTCCGTGGTTGCGGTGGTGGGTGGCAATACGCAGTTTATCCGCAGGGCGCGCGGATACGTGCCGCTGCCCGTTGCGCAGGCGGAGGATCAGGGACATACCGTTCTCGCGCTTGGGCCGCACCAGAAAAGCAACATATGCGTCTATAATGGCGGGCAATTTTATCCGGGTACGGAGCTTGGAGACTTGGAAACCCAGGAAATGATCCGCTCTTATGAGCAAACCGCTGCGGACATGCAGCGGCTGTTGCAGGCGAACGTGACGCACGCAGTATGCGATCTGCACCCGGAGTATGCTTCCACCCGGTACGCTAAAAGTCTATGCCTGCCTCTGCGGGAGTTGCAGCATCATTTTGCGCACATCGCC
>JAEXTB010000286.1 GCA_023453725.1 Bacillota bacterium
GGAGACTGCCTTCTGGGTGGTGGCCGCATACTTTATAATGCTTGTCGGGGTGGCCGCAGGGGCATTGGCGGGGGCAAACGTCTTATATAGACCGGCTTCAGCTTGTGCCTGCAGGTCCTCAGGCAGCAAAAAACGATAACCATCTTCGTTATACGCGCTTAAAAGCCAATCCAGTATGAGAAGCATGCGCGCAGTTTCATCTTCAGGCAGCACAATGGTGGACGGGGTTGCGGGGGCGGAAGGCGCGGGGTCCTCCGCTGCTTCAATGACTTCCACGTCCTTGTAGGCGGTAAGCTCATCCTCGCTCAATTGCTGTCCAACCTTAAACGCAAGTATAGAACCGTAGTCAGTAAAGGATGCAAATGTGCGCGCCTGATCGGGCGCGGAAAAGCTCATATAATTAAGATAGGCCGTAGGGCGCAGCGCGTAATTGAGCCCGCATGCTTTTGCGGCGGCAAGCACGCCGGGGGTATATTTCGTGCCGCCGGTTGCAAACAGAAGCGGGGAGGCGTTAGAAACGCCGGAAAGTATGTCCTGGGCATGGGAGAGCTTGCGCGTCGTATCTTCGAGCGGCAATTTGGAAAGATCCTCCCCGCCCGCAAGCACATAATTCCCCAGTTCATGCCCCGCCTTAAAAATTTCTTTTGCAATGTCGGGCTGTTCGGCAACGGAAATTCCGGACAGAAAAAAGGCAGCCTGCACATTGTGCTTTTTTAAAAGCGCAAGAAGCCGTTCTGTGGCAGCTTTGTCCGGCGTGCCGAAAAACACAAGCGAAATGGACTTTTGCAGCGTGGAAACGGAGCCCAGCACAGCAGCGCCCTCGGTTGCGGCGTTTGCCTGTGCGATAATGCCGGAAAGCTTGTCCTCTTCAGCGGGTATTTGCGGCGCATTCCTGGCGCACGCAACAATGCCCGTAAGCAGTATGCATACGAGCAGCAGCGAACACCAGCGGATGAATAATCGATCTCCCATACGGGTCACTCCCGTCTATTTGCATTGGCAGTAAATCGGTGAAGATGCTTTGGGCATCCGGTTACAAACGCCAGTAACAGTACCCATTGGCCTCAAACGCCTGCTTGTCCAATATACCTCTGACGTCTACTAAAATCCGTTCCCCATCGGGGTATGCCCCAAACATACGCTCAATTTGGTCGGTCGTAAGCGCCTTATATTCCTGATGAGCGACAGCAATCACCACGCAGTCCATATTGCGGATTTCATCCGCAGCAATGAGCGTCACGCCATATTCCCGCTCCATCTCATCCGGGTTTGCCCACGGGTCGGCAATGACCGGGTCGATGCCGTATTCCCGAAGGTGAGAGATCATATCCATCACGCGGGAATTGCGCGCATCCGGGCAGTTTTCTTTGAATGTGACGCCCAGTACGGCGACCTTTGCCTGGCGAACCTGCTTGTTGGCAAGCACCAGCTTTTTAATGACGGTATCGGCCAAAAATTCGCCCATGCTGTCGTTGATTTTGCGGCCAGCCAGTATGATCTGGCTATGGTACCCGAGTTTTGCGGCCTCATATACGAAATAATACGGGTCCACGCCGATGCAGTGGCCGCCCACCAGACCGGGATAAAATTTGAGCGCGTTCCACTTGGTGTTCATCGCCTCCATGACCTCGGCGGTATCGATGTTCATGCGGTCGAACACCACCGCAAGCTCGTTCATAAACGCAATGTTGATATCACGCTGGCTGTTTTCCGCCACTTTCGCGGCTTCGGCCACTTTTATAGAGGGCGCAAGATGCAGTCCGGCCTCAATAATGATACCATATACGCCGGCGACGAGCTGCAACGCTTCGGCGTCGATACCGGATACGATGCGCATGGTGTTTTCAAGCCTGTGCAGTCTGTCCCCGGGATTCATGCGCTCAGGCGAATAACCCACCTTGAAATCCGGCCCGCAGGCAAGCCCGCTTTCCCGCTCCAAAATGGGGATGCAGACGTCCTCCGTTACACCGGGATAGACGGTTGATTCGTATACTACAACGCAGCCGCGCCTGAGCGCGCGGCCTACCACCTCGCTCGCGCCTATCAGCGGGCAGAGATCCGGCGTCTTATCGTCGTTGACGGGGGTTGGGACGGCAACGGTGAAAAATTTCGCGCACTTTAACTCCTGCTCGTCCGACGTAAACAGGATGGGCGAATGCTTCACCACGTCATCCCCAAGCTCTCGCGTGGGGTCCTTCCCTTGCCGGTATTGCTCAACTTTTTTTCGATTGATGTCAAAACCGATGACGGAAAGCTTTTTTGAAAATGCGTTTGCCAAAGGCAGGCCTACATACCCCAGTCCGATGACGGCCAGCATTTCCTCGTGTCGGATTAACTGTGCAATTAAATCCTGCATAAGCACTCCTTAAACAAGTATACACGCACTACAATCACCATCATTATTGCAGCCCGTGTACGTTAGAGCGGTATGCTATATATATCGAAAAATTTCATAGTTTCATCATAACGGATTATCAAATTTTAGTCATTACAAAGTTATTGGCGGAATCAATTAATAAATGGAATGGGATATCTGTAAAATGAAAGCTTAAAACGCCGCGAAAGGTTTACAAACAGCCAAAAGAATGGTATGATGCGCCCAGTAAAACGCTGGGCGAAGGATGCCGAAAAAGGTCAATTTTATGAAAAAATGTATCCGTATAAGGAACCTCTCCATAGGAGAAGGGCTTTCAAAAATTATCGTTCCCATTTGCGCAAAAACGGAAAGAGAGCTGCTGTCCCAGGCGGCATCGCTTTTACATATGCCTGTGGACGCGGTGGAATGGCGTGCGGATCAATTCGGGGCGATCTTTGAGGAGCGCGCCGTCTTGCATGCGCTGCAGTCGCTTCGCGAAGCGGCGGGCGATCTGCCGCTTTTGTTTACCATCCGTACAAAAAGTGAAGGCGGAAGCTTTGAAGGCACGAAAGAGGCATATTTTCAGTTAAACTTGGCTTCTGCCGAGAGCGGGCTTGCAGATTTGGTAGACGTCGAGTTTGGAGAAGGAAGCCCCTCCATTCTGGCGCACATTCAGCAGCTCCAGGCAAGGGGCGTCAGGGTGGTGGTCTCAAGCCATGATTTTTATAGGACGCCATCCCAAGCGGAAATGGTTCTCCGGCTGCAGGCAATGCAGCGCTCAGGTGCAGATATCGTGAAAATTGCCGTCATGCCCAACAGCGCCGAGGATGTTTTGCGGTTGCTTTGTGCTTCCGAAGAGTTTAACAGGCGCTATGCGGACCGGCCGATGATTGCCATTTCCATGGGTGGGCTGGGGTGTGTGAGCCGTATTGCGGGGGCAGTATCCGGTTCCGATATGACGTTTGGCGCGGTGGACACGGTATCGGCGCCGGGACAACTTCCGGCAAATACGCTTGACGGAATACTCCGCGCCCTCAACACATCTCATTAAAGTTGGATGATACAGCCAAGCTGCACCGCAATACTTGATCGGGGGATGCGATATGGATTGCACACGCAAGCTGTTCCTTACAAAAAATCCATATGATTTGTCCGGTACGGACGCATTGTTTGTCGCGGCAGTCAAACAGAATGTAGAGCTGCATATGGCGCGTTGCCCGGAATACTGGGCGCTGCTGGAACGTGAGGCGTTTTCTCCTAGCACACTCAAAAGTATAGAGGATATGTACCGCGTTCCGGTGCTGCCAACGCTGTTTTTAAAAGCACATCCGCTGTTCTCTATGGAGGAAAAACGCTTTTTAATACGGGCCACCTCGTCTGGTACATCGGGCATGAAGAGCCGCATCGGCATTGATGCGGTCAGCTTTTCCTATGGGCTGTATATGCTCTTAAAACTGTTTTCCCATCATCGTCTTCTCTCGCTTGCTCCTACCAATTATATTGTGCTGGGGTATCAGCCAACACGTGAAATGGAAACGGGTGCCGTGAAAACCGCATATGGCGTGACGTATTTTGCGCCGGCTCTGCACAGGGAATATGCGCTTGAATACCGGGACGGAGTATATGCTCCCAACATGGAAGGCATTGAATGCGCCCTGAAGAAGTATCAGAAGCAGGGGTTGCCCGTGCGATTTGTCGGGTTCCCTTACTTTATGCTGGTGTTGACGCAGACGCTCGAAAAAAGCGGACACCGCCTGACGCTGCCCAAAGGGAGCAAAGTGCTTCTTGGCGGCGGCTTTAAGCAGCAGGCGGGAAAGCGCGTAGAGAAACGGGAATTATTTGATCGCATTGGACATACGCTTGGCATCCCGGAAGGCGGATGCAAGGAGTTTTTCAGCGCGGCGGAGCATCCCATCGCCTATTGCGACTGCGCCAACCACCATTTTCATGTACCCGTTTACAGCCGCGTCATCATACGGGACGTACAATCCCTGCGCCCGCTGCCTTATGGGCAGCCCGGATTACTGAGCTTTGTAACGCCTATTATGCAGAGCGTGCCGTTTGTAAGCGTCATGACGGATGATATTGCGGTGCTGCATGAGGGGAAATCCTGCGGCTGCGGGATTGATGCGCCGTATTTTGAGGTGCTGGGCCGTGCAAACGCCCAGGGTATCAAAACCTGCGCCGCAGGTGCAGCGGAAGCATTGGAGGCGGGGGCATGAATCTGCTGTTTGGAAAGCGCATGGACCGGGAGGAGAGCCTTGCGGTATTGGAAGGGCTTGAGGCATCAGTAACGCGTACCCTCTCTCGTGCGCGGCCCCTTGCGCAACTGGTACTCAACGCTTGCGGACAACTGCGGCAAAGGATTGATCCGGAACGGTATATTCCCATGCTGACCGAAGCCGGAGCCACCAAGGCCGCGGCGCACAGGCAGATTGCAGAAGCAATCGCCATGCTGGACCCACAGTATCTCGTTGCGCGTATGGAACGCGAGCTTGGCATACATCCGTTCGAAATGGCCGCGTACTCCCCGATAGACCGGCAAGCAGCGGTACTCGAACAATGGCAGCCGCTTGGGGTGCTGCTGCACATTGCCGCGGGAAATGTGGAGGCTCTTTCGGCCTTTACGGTAGTAGAAGGGCTATTAACCGGCAATATCAACATAGTAAAGCTCCCCGGCGGGGAGGATGGAGCATCCGTATTGCTGCTGGAGGAGCTCATACGCCTTGTCCCGGAACTGGCGGAGTATATTTATGTGTTTGACTATTCGTCCGAAGAGACCGATCTCATTGAGCGCATGGCAAATGTTTCGGATGCGGTCGTTGTCTGGGGTTCGGATGCCGCGGTTACTGCCGTACGTCGGATGGCAAACCCCCATACCCGCATCATTGAATGGGGGCAGAAACTCAGCTTTGCTTATGTAACGAAATTGGGCATGGAACAAACGCAGGTAGATGCACTGGCAAAGCATATCTGCATGACCAACCAGCTCCCTTGCAGTTCCTGCCAGGGGATTTACCTGGATACGGAAAATGAAGAAGAAGCGCAGGCATTCAGCCGCGACTTTTTAGAAACGCTTGAACGGGCGGGGAGTGCAGACCCAAATGTACTGCATACCGCCATGCGGGCGCACCTTACGCTTCAGCTGCGTACAGAGGCGCTGTTGACTACGTTCCAAGGCGGGTGGCTCTATGAGGGAACACGGGGCAGTGTCCACTACCATCCGGATTTTGCGCTTCACGCGTCGCTGCAGTTTCGCAACTGCTGGGTGCGGCGGCTTCCACGGGGGGATATGGTGCAAAGACTTCGCCCCTATCGGGGATATCTGCAAACGGCAGGCTTGCTGTGCGGGGAGCAGGAGCGGGAAGAATTGTCCATGCTGCTCTTTCGCGCGGGCGTTGTGCGCGTGACCCGGCCTGAGGCAATGTCCAATGGCTACTGCGGCGCAGCCCATGATGGTACCTATGCGCTGCGGAATTATATGAAGCGCGTGTCTTTGGAATAAGCCAGGCTATCCTTCGCGCAATACGTGCTCCTTAGGCATAGTATGAAGTAACCGCGGAGGATACAATATGAGCTGGAAATCAAATATGACCCCGCTGGAAGGGGTAACGCCCAACCAGATCAAGCTTATGCACACCGTCCGCCGGTTTTGGCTGGACCAAGTGCTGTGGACGCGCGCGCTGCTCTTTAGCACTGCATTTTCCC
Source organism: Bacillota bacterium (assembly GCA_023453725.1). Classification (GTDB taxonomy): domain Bacteria; phylum Bacillota; class Clostridia; order Christensenellales; family CAG-138; genus JAEYLA01. Next base: position 6,065 of record JAEXTB010000286.1, read on the forward strand.
TGCCGGATAAGGAGGCCGTAACGCGGCGGCTGTACCGAAATCCGGAAGATTTTTATATGCTCTTCTCCGCTCTCTACGGTGAACGTGCGGCAGGCCAGCTCCAGGACCTGCTCAAAGAGCAAATCGATCATGCCGCAATGCTCATTGCGGCGGCATGTGAGGAGAACACCGCCGGGATGGCCGGAATCCGCAAAGATTGGTATGCAAGCATTGAACATTTTTCCATATTTATGCAAAGCATTAACCAAATTTGGACCGGCGCGCTGTGGCAGGCGCTGCTCGAGGAACAGATGGAGATGACGGAGGAGCAGACGGTATTTATTCTTTCCGGCAACAACGCCGAAGGGATTGCGCGTTTTGAAGGATTGCTGGAGCTTTCCAACACGATGGCGGATGAAATGGCAAGCGGGTTGATACGCCAATTCCGCCTGTAAGTACACTGGCTTTTCGGACGGTGCGCCTTAAAAACGCTCACCGTCCGTTGCTTTCTCCCCAAAGTGAAAGCGCAAGCTCACGCACTTTTCCGGTATCTGCAACAAAATAACTGCGGCGGTCGATGGTCTTGCAGCGGCCAGGCAGCGTGACATACTCCACTTCATCCAAATTCAGCTGGTTTAAAAGATCCGCAAGCACAAGCATCTGTCCAATGCCGATGTTGGTATGTACATACGAGTTGAGCGCGCCCCAAAGCCTTGGAACGGCCTGTATTGCACCCATGGATTTTACCCGGGAGGCGAATGCGCGGATAAAAGCCTGCTGCCGCTTCACGCGTGCAAGATCGCTGCCGCCCGTGATCCCGTGCCGCATACGTACAAAGCTCTGCGCCTGATCGCCCTTTAACACAACGGTATCTCCTTTATCGCCAAAGCCCGGCATATCATAGGGAAGCGCGAGGGGTACGCCATCCACCGCATCCGCAAATTTTGCAATGCCGTCCATATCGATGCTTGCGTAATAGTTCAGGTGAAAATCGCCCTCAAACTCATCAAAAAGCAGCTTTTCAAGCGAATAAATCAAATTTTCGTGCCCGTACCCGTCGGGTCCGCCGCCAAAGTGAAAAGAGGAATTGATTTTATTATAGAACGAGCTTTTCACCTTGCCGTTGTCGTCCAGACGGCGCACTTTGACCCGGGTATCCCGCGGGATGCTTACGATTGTGCAGGAGGGGATGTCCACGTCTATGACGAGTATGGCAATGGTATCACTGCGGTAGCCGCGGCCTTTTTCTTCGCGCTCCTCATTGCTGTCTATGCCCATAAGCACAATGTTAATGGTATCCTCTCCCAAAAGACGGGCGGCTTCCATTGGCTCTGCGGAGGTTGTGCCAATTGTAGCCGGGATGGCCGTGGCCTCGGGCTGGGCTTGGGTAAGCGGCGCTTCCATGGTACGCGGAACAGGCGTCTGGAAGGCCGAAACCGGGTTCCGTACGGCGGCGCGCAGCTGCTCGAGTAAACCGGCGCCAACAAGAAGCACAAAAGCGGTGGTTAAGAAAAAAATAATACGGCGGCGTTTGCCGCGGTTATTGCCTGATTTCATAAAACATACCTCCGGAGTATTGCTTCCGGATAAAAAAATTCCGCTTTATCCGAAACAGAACTAGTTTGTGTGGATTGTTGAAAAAACATGTTCCGCATACCCGGCCATGTACATGAATACACATAAAAAAAATGGTTTCATAAGCACCGTATGCCAATTTACACACGGTATGGACAGCGCTGTACAAGCGCCCCATGCGCAGTCCGGCGTGTAGCGGGGCACGCGCGCAGCGCGTTAAGCTGCATTCAATTTTAAAATGCGAACAATTGCCGCATGGATGTTGGATGCCGCTTTCATGGCGAAAGCGCGAAGCGCGGGACTTGGCTTTTCAGGTGCTTAAGCGGAAAGGCGTAGGGGATGCATATGGAGGCAAACCGGGAAAACAACCGCGTGATCATTTCTGGCTTTGTACAGCAGGAGCCTTGCTTCAGCCATTGTCTGTATGGGGAGGCATTTTATACGTTCCCGCTGGTGGTGCCGCGTCTGTCCGGCGCTGAGGATGTGCTTCCTGTAACAGCTGGGGAGCGCTTATTGCATGTGCTGCCCGAGGCAGGCCAGCCATTGCAGGTCTCGGGCCAATTACGCTCCTACAATATGCAGTGTGAGGGCAGCAACCGCCTTGTGCTCACGGTATTTGCGCGAAGTGTGCTGGAAAAGCCGGAGGAAGCGCCGTTTATCAATGAAATCTTCCTGACCGGGTACATCTGCAAGCCGCCCGTCTACCGTACAACGCCATTTTCACGCGAGATCGCGGATATACTTCTTGCGGTCAACCGCCCATATCATAAATCGGATTATCTTCCCGTCATCGCCTGGGGGCGCAACGCGCGGTATGTCAGCGCTTTGACTGTGGGCGACAGATTATGTGTGACCGGTAGGGTACAGAGCCGCGCCTATCAGAAGGCCATGCCCGACGGCTCCATGGTGACGCGCATTACGTATGAAGTGAGCGCAGCCACGGTGGAGTGTGAAAAAGAGGAATAGACATGGCCAAGTAAAAAAAAGCAAGCATTCAGTGCTTGCTTTTTTATTGTGGTATTGCTTATTCGTTTGCGGCAGCTTCGATACCGTTTACGGGAACGCCGCTATGATCCGAACGCTTGAGGAGAACCATACCAAGCGCGCCAAGCAGCATCACCGCGGCGACAACCAGCCACACATACGGGAAACCCATAACTGTAAGTACAGTGCCCATCACGCCCGGGCCGATGGCGGATCCGAAGCCGTTGACAATGAACATCATGGAGTTCACGCGCCCAATGTACATTTGCGGCGTACGGTTTGCAACATAACTGCTGGTATTGATGGAAATCAAAATCTCGCCCACCGTCAATAAGATGATGCTCAACAGGAAGTGGACAAACGTCTCTGACGCGGTAAACGCCACGAACGACGCAAAGTAGAGAAACCCACCCATATAAACGGTTTTTAAGGGATGCATTTTTTGCGTTACGGCCGTCAGCGTTGGTGTGAGCACAATGCAGGTGATGGCATTCACGCTAACCAGAGTGCTGAACAGCTTTGCTCCATCGGTTTTAAACAGGTCCACCATCTGCAGCGGCAGCAGGTAATTCCACTGGATGTAGCAGAAATTGTATACCAGAAACCCGAGCGCAAAAAATATAAGCACCGGATTGCGGTACAGAAAGGACAATACGGATTTTCCCGCGGCAGCGTGCGCTGCATCTTCCTCCGAGCACTGCGGCGCATGTTCTGCCCCGTTGGAGGGGCGAACCCAAAAGACGATCAACACTGCAGCCAGCAGAGTGGTCAGCGCGTCCAGAAAGAACAGCAGGCTCAGGTTTTTATAAAACAACAGCCCGCTGATAATCGGCCCCACGGCAAACCCAAGATTTACGCCAAGATAAGTCAAGGAAAACGCGCTTTTGAGCTTCTCTTTGGGCGTTACGGCTGTAACGATGCAATTGAAGGCGGGGTGAGCAATCGCATACATATTGGATGCGATCACCAGCAGTACCGCCATCGTCATACTGGGTTTTAAAAAACCGCATACCAAGTAAACCAGCGCGCCAAGGCTGTTGAATATGACGATTGTCTTTTTGCCGCCGATTTTATCCGCAAGCTTTCCGCCCAGCAATATAAAGGGCGCCTGGGAAAGCAGGGCAATGGTAGAAAACAAACCGGCCTCAGCTTTTGAAAGACCAATTTTTTCTACCAGAATCAGCGTCATCAACGGGACAATAAAGCTTCCCATGCGGTTGATGATACAGGAAACAAACAGGGCATACATATCCCTGGGCAGGCCTTTATAGACCGAAAGGTGTTGTTTGATATTCAAGCGTTTGTACGCTCCATCTTTAAAAATTTAAACAGGATGGGCGCGAAGGGACCAAAAAAGCTGCCCGATCGCGACCTGGCATTTCGTCGCCCCGGACAGCCTGCTCCATAGTTTTAGGAAAAATGGCGGCTATTCCTCTACGCGGATAATACTTTCCACGCATTGCGTCGTATCCATGCCTTCGATCTCTTTGAGTGCGTCCTGCACGCCAAGCTCGTGCGCTTTGTGGGTCACAAACGTGATCCAGGCGACCTGATCATCGCCGTCTTTTTGCGGTTCGGCAAGCTGCAGAACGGATTTGAGGGAAACGCCGTGGTTGGCGAACGCGCCCGCGATTGCGCTCAGCACGCCGGGTTTATCGAGCACACGGGTGCGGATGCAATACACGCTTTCCCAATCTTTTACAAGGTGCGTATCCGCGTCCATATCAGGAATATTGCGGAAGGAGTTGTAGCGATGCTTCCCCTCGTGGTGGCATGCGTAGATCATATCGCCGACGACGGCGGAGGCGGTGGGCATTTGGCCTGCGCCGCGTCCGTACAGCATGACGTCCCCTACAGCGTTGCCGCTGATAAACACGGCGTTGAAGGAACCGCGGATGGCTGCAAGCGGATGGGTCTTTGGAAGCATTGTGGGATGAACGCGAACCTCCACATGATTGCCCGCCGCTTTTTTTCCAATGGCGAGAAGTTTGATTTCGTAGCCAAGCTGGCGTGCGGTATCAAAATCCGCCTTGGTCAGCTTGGTGATGCCCTCACGGTGTATGACATCAATGGGCATATGCGTATGGAAGCAAAGCGAGGAGAGTATGGAAAGCTTGTAGGTTGCGTCATAGCCCTCAACATCTGCAACGGGGTTTGCTTCGGCATAGCCCCTACTCTGCGCTTCCTTTAATACCTCGTCAAACTCACGCCCCTGCTCGCTCATGCGGGTGAGGATGAAGTTTGTCGTGCCGTTGATGATGCCCATTACGCTCGAGATGTTATTGCCCTGGAGCGAATCGGTGATGGTACGCAGCAGCGGAATCCCGCCGCCCACGGTTGCTTCAATATAAAGGCCCGCGCCGGTTTTGCGTGCGACTTCCTCAAAGGCGTACCAATGCTTGCTGATGACCTCTTTGTTGGAGGTGACCACCGTCTTGCCCGCGTTGAGCGCGCCTAAGATAAAGGTACGCGCAGGCTCTACGCCGCCCATGCATTCAACGACAATTCCGATGGACTCGTCGTTTACAATGTCGTCAAGTGTGGTGGTAAATGTCTCACGCGGTGCCAGATTGAGGTTGGGCTCATGCGCAAAGTCCTTGATGAGCACACGCTTGATCTGAAAATCAATCTCCTCGCGGTGCATGATGTCTGCGTGGTTTTCAGTGAGCAGCTTGTATACGCCGGAGCCTACCACGCCAAACCCCAATATCGCTACATTAACCTGTTTCATAGTAACCTCTCCCAAATCTAAACTTTATTCCGGCCGCTAACTTTTAAGTCAGCGGTTCATTTCATAAATCATGGCCAGCCCCTGCAGCGTGAGCGTGGGGTTGAGTACGTCAATACAATCGGACTCAGCCGTAATCAGTTCGCCCATGCCTCCGGTACCGATGACCTTTGCTTCCTGCCCAAGCTCCTGCCGTGCTTTTCTTACAAGGTATTCCACCAATCCAACATACCCATACAGGATGCCGGATTGCAGGCAGTGCTCCGTATTGGTGCCAATGACCTGTTTGGGCTTTGTAAATTCCACCTTGGGGAGCATGGCTGTATTTTCGATCAACGCCGTTGTGCTCACTTTAAAGCCCGGGCAAATCATACCGCCCAAAAACCGCTGCCCGGCCATGACGTTGAATGTCGTCGCCGTGCCAAAATCGACCGTAATACAATTCCCGCCATAGAGCCTGATCGCGGCAACCGCGTTGCAGATGCGGTCAGACCCAAGTTTTTGCGGCGAATCATACTCGTAATAAAGATCCGTCCGCAATCCGGCGTGCACCTGTAAAGGCGTGATGCCGGGAAAGTAGATGTTGAACATATGGTCGATGGTATAGTTAATGGAAGGAACGACGGAAGAAACGATAATGCCGTCCACAATCCTTGTGTCCAATCCAAGGTGCGTAAAAAACGAGCACATCTGTACGCCGTATTCATCCGCAGTGCGCTTCCGGTCGACGGCGATGCGCCAGGAATGGAGGAGTTTTAACCCTTCAAACAGGGCGATTTTAATGTTTGTGTTGCCAATGTCAAGAGCAAGCAGCATACCATGGGTCTCACTTTGCGAG
>JAEXTB010000072.1 GCA_023453725.1 Bacillota bacterium
GTATCAGCCTTTATACTCTCAATGGTAATTACAGTTACGCTTTCATTCGGGGTAATCAGATATTTCGTCTCCACGAAGCCGGTGATGGGGCCGATCTGCACCTCCGAGAAGCCGTTCCTAAGGTCAAGCGAGAGCACCGCCATATTGCGGACGATATAGCCGTACGTGTCGGATTCTTTGCTGGGCTCCGAATAAATAACAGCCTTGCGCGAAACCTGCTTAACCGTTAGGTCCAGATAGACTTCCTCTCCCACCGCAAGCGTTCCCGTCGCATTGAACAACAGCAGGCAAACGATCAAAATCGTCACCAGCCGCTTCAAGTTTTTACGCATACGAATCCTCCCTTTGTTTGGTTGGGGCAATACGGGCAGCGTACATCTGCAACTATTATACCATGTACAGAAACCATATACTTATCTTACTGGAAATATCTATTAATTATTGAGAAAAGAAGCAAAAGCGCGAACCACTGTATTTTGTTGCTGTTCATGCAGCTTGCGAAGCGCAAACGAAGATAGTATAGTAAAGACGTTATTTCGGCCAGTACGAAAGGAAGAAAAGGGCATGTTGATGGATGCGTTCAAACCCGGCAGATATCGGCATTTTAAAGGCGGCGAATACGAGCTTTTATATGTCGCAAAGCATTCGGAAACGCGGGAGGATATGGTGGTATACCGCGCGCTCTACGGAGAACGCGGCGTTTGGGTGCGCCCAGCTTCCATGTGGTACGAGGTTGTAGAGCGGGACGGCAAGCGCATACAGCGGTTTACCTATATTGGGGAGCAGGAGTAACAGCTTATTCCTTCATCCATATGCAATTACATAATGGGGGGCGCAAACCAGCGCCCCCTATGTTTTCCTTGATTTATAAGCGATCCTATCCTTTAGGCCGGTCCCGCTGTGTCAGGTTCGGGATTCTGTTCCGCACCCTGCATGGCGGTTTCTTTTTGGCCGCGGGCATTGGTATTGATCTGGTTGCGATATACCACAAAGCGCGTAAACAGGAACTCCGTTACAAGGTTGACTGCCATTGTCAGGAACAACACCAAATATTCCGACCAGCCAATATCGGAAAGCGTCTGGCCCCACCACGTGGATAGCGGCGTGAACACCAGGTAGTATCCTGCCACCTTGAGCATGGCGATAGGCACATTGGCGGCGGATTTAAACGTAAACTCTCGATTAAGCGTGAAGTTATAGAGTACGGATATGATAAGCGCGGGCAGGTAGCAGGGCCAATATGTCCAATCGGTCAGTTCGGTAAGCGCCGTAAACACCAGCGTCTGAATGACGCCCGCGCTGACCGAGAAGAGGAAGAACTTTAACGCCTGTATCGCGTTCTGCTTTTGGGTAAGCTTTTGCTGTTCCATAAACCCCCGCCCTATTCCGTTGATATTTTTATTCAGCATAGCACCAAATTGGAAAACTAAAAAGCGGATTTATACGTTCGCAAAGTACGTGCCACAATAATAGGAAGTTGATGCGCAGGCCTCGCATTCTCTATGCGCCCACATCGGCCCCGCTTAAGCCGTTTCTTTGCGGAATGGCTTGACGCGCATGCATGAAGTTGTTATCATATAGCCAGAATAATGATTGAAAATATCATATTTGTTGATATATATAACATCATATATAACATTTTATAAGGAGGACGTTACATGGCGACAGCGGTCATTATGCCCAGGCAGGGTCAGTCCGTAGAAAGCTGCATCATTACGGAATGGCACAAACAGGTAGGCGATACGGTACAGGAAGGCGAACCCCTTTTTACGTATGAAACGGATAAGGCAACGTTTGAGGAGCCGGCAAAGGCATCCGGGACGTTGCTTGCTCGTTTTTTTGAGGTAGACGACGACGTACCCGTATTGGTCAACGTTGCCGTGATCGGTACCCCGGGCGAGGATATTTCTTCTCTGGCCGGGGACGCTGCGCCTTCCGCTTCTACAGAAGCCGCGCCCGCGCAGGAGGCGAAACCTGCAGCGGTTGAGACCGCACCCGCCGCTGCGATTGTAAACGCGGCGCCCGCTGCGGATGCTGCAGTCTCTCCCCGCGCAAAAGCAGCTGCGGAGCGCTTGAATGTCGCGCCCGAATACGCGGCACCCTCCGGCCCGCATGGCCGCATCATTGAACGGGACGTTGTGGCGCTTGCAGCCTCCGGCGCGCGCGCAACGACCGCAGCCCTTAAGGACGGTGCGCCCGCAACCGGCGGCACTGGACTTGGCGGCAGGTTCTCTACCACCGACATCGCCACCGTGGAACACGGCGCGGTTGCAGCAATTCCCGCTTCCTCCGTTGCGCCCGTTGTTACAGCAGGCGCTGTTGCGGAATACGAGGACGTCAAGCTGCCCAACATCCGTAAGTCGATTGCAAAAGCCATGCACAACAGCCTTTCCTCTATGGCGCAGCTCACGCACAGCTCTTCCTTCGACGCTTCCGCCATCATGGCGCTGCGCAAGCAGTTGAAGGCCGCGCCCGAGCAGATGGAGCTGCCCAACATTACGTTGAACGATATCGTGCTCTATGCTGTTTCCCGCGTGCTGCCCAGACACCGCGATATGAACGCGCATTTCTTGGACGACAAAATGCGTTACTTCAACCATGTGCATCTTGGCTTTGCGGTGGATACGCCGCGCGGTCTCTTGGTGCCCACCATATTCAACGCGGATTTGAAGTCACTGCGCGAAATCGCGGAGGAAGCAAAGGCGCTTGCAAAAGCCGCGCAGGAAGGCTCCATCAGCCCGGATTACCTGACCGGCGCATCCTTCACCGTCTCGAACCTCGGCTCCTTGGGCGTCGAAATGTTTACGCCAATCGTCAATCCGCCGCAGACGGGTATCCTTGGCGTTTGCAATATTACGGAGCGCATCCGCACGGTGGACGGCACGATCAAAGCCTACCCCGCAATGGGACTTTCGTTGACCTACGATCACCGCGCGGTGGACGGTGCGCCCGCTTCCCGCTTCCTGCAGGAGCTGTGCAAGTCGCTTGAAAACTTCACCGGGCTTTTGATCGGCTAAGTTGTTGATACGGGGCGTGCGGCTTTGCCGCACCCCTGCAGTTTTTATGAGGAGGAAACCATCCCATGGTATATGATCTCATCGTGCTGGGCGGCGGCCCGGCAGGGTACTTAGGCTCCGAGCGCGCGGGCCACGCGGGCTTATCCGTACTTTGTATTGAAGAGCGCAGCGTAGGCGGCGTGTGCCTGAACGAAGGCTGCATCCCTACAAAGACGCTGCTGTATTCTGCAAAGGTATTTGACAATGCCTCCCACGGCGACAAATACGGCGTCACCGCGCAGGGTCTCTCTATTGACCACGCAAAAGTGATCGCCAGAAAAGACAAGGTCGTCAAGACCCTTGTTTCCGGCGTGAAAGCCGCATTGAAAGCAAACGGCGTAACGCTTGTAGACAGCCGCGGCGTTATCACCGGCAAAAACGCGGAAGGCTACACCGTTACAGCAAACGGCGAAACCTATACGGGCAAGTGCCTGTTGATCGCCACCGGTTCCTCCCCCGCCGTTCCCCCTATCCCCGGTCTGAAGGAAGGCTTAGCGAGCGGCTTTGTGATGACCAACCGTGAAACGCTGGATTTAAAAGAAAAACCTAACAAGCTCGTCGTAGTCGGCGGCGGCGTTATCGGTTTGGAGATGGCTTCCTACTTTAATGCCATCGGCTCCGAAGTGACCGTCATTGAAATGCTCGACCATATTGCGGGCGAAAACGATCCGGACCTCGTTTCCATCCTGCAAAAGGGTTATGAGAAAAAGGGCATGGTGTTCCACCTTTCCGCCCGCGTCACCGAGATCACCGCCGACGGCGTGAAGTATGAAAAAGACGGCAAGGCGCAGTTCGCCCCCGCGGACAAGGTGCTTCTCTCCATTGGCCGCCGTGCCAACACGAAAGACATCGGCCTTGAAAACATCAACGTGCTGACCGAGCGTGGCGCTATCGTCACCGACGCGCGCATGAAGACAAACATCCCCGAAGTTTACGCCGCGGGCGACGTCAACGGCAAATCCATGCTGGCGCACACCGCCTACCGCGAAGCGGAAGTGGCAATTAACAACATGCTGGAGAAACGCGACGTCATGCGCTACACCGCCATTCCCGGCGTTCTCTACACCAACCCCGAGCTTTCGAGCGTAGGCGAAACCGAGCATACCGCGCGCAGTAAAGGCATGGATGTAGACGTTGTAAAAATCCCCATGCGCTTCTCCGGCCGTTACCTTGCGGAAAACGAAGGCGGCGACGGTATTGTAAAGCTCGTTATCAACAAGCAGAAGAAGACGCTCGTGGGCCTGCAGGCGCTCTCCAATTACTCCTCCGAGTTTATTGTGGCGGCTGGAACGTTCATTGAGCTGGAGCTTCCGCTCGACGATATCAAGGAAATCGTGTTCCCGCACCCGACGGTGGCGGAAATCATCCGCGAAGCGGTGTTCCAGTATAAGTAAAGCCCTTGGGGAACTTTTTTGTAAAAAAGTTCCCCATACCCTTCAAAAAACTTTTCCGTTTGTTGCGTGAAGTTTTTCCAAGTCCAGAAACCTGTTTACGAAAACGTTTCTGGTGGGGCTAGGGGCAACGCCCCAATAAAAGCATAGAATAGATTGAAATAAGGAGCAAAAAAAGCCATGACAAAGTCACTGTTGGTCAACCCGCAGGATGTGCGCAAGCCGGGCGCGATTCAATTTACGGATATTCCGGTCAATACCTACCAGAAATCGGTCAAGGATGAAGTCGGCAACTTCACCACGGAAGAGTTCAAGAACATCTACCGCGATATGTGCTACATCCGTGAGTTTGAGACCATGCTCAACCTCTTAAAGACGACGAACGAATACGAAGGTATTTCCTACAA
>JAEXTB010000093.1 GCA_023453725.1 Bacillota bacterium
AGCGTATACGGCGAGAGGGAATAGATACCCGGCAAATCCTGAATGATGACGTCTCTTTGTCCCCTGAGTTTACCTTCTTTTTTTTCAACTGTTACGCCCGGCCAGTTGCCGACATACTGCGAGCTGCCCGTCAAGTCGTTGAACATGGTTGTCTTGCCGGAGTTCGGGTTTCCCGCAAGCGCGATTTTGATAGACATGTTACACCCCCTAAACAATTCATGGTTAGCTTCTTCTAACCGATGGTCATAAAATATGCAGCCTGTCAGGCTGCCATTAACCGACTTCAATCATTTCAGCGTCCGCTTTGCGGATGGAGAGCTCATAATTGCGCACGTTGATCTCAATCGGATCGCCAAGCGGCGCAACCTTGCGCACAAAAATGTTCACTCCCTTGGTAATTCCCATGTCCATAATCCTTCGTTTTACGGGGCCTTCCCCGTGCAGCTTGACGACTGTTACGGTTTCGCCCAGCTTTACGTTGCGAAGCGTTTTCATGCTGCCTTCCTCCTACACCATAATTCTATTCGTCATGCTCTGATCCAGAGCAACACGCGTATCCTTGATGTTGAGTATCATATTCCCGCCCGCGATTTTGGAGACTACCGTTACGCAACCGCCCACCACAAAACCCATGTTGGCAAGGTGTTGCCTCACCTCATCATTTCCGGTGACTTTTTTGATATAGTTCGTTTCTCCTGTCAGCGCCATGGAAAGCGGCATCATGATCACTCCTCCCTGAATGTCCCGGTTCCCGGGGTACTTCCCGCCGACTTTTGACGGCGAACGGGTTAGTAGGTTCTAACCCGATGTCCTGTAAAATGGTTAGCACATACTAACCTCTACTTGAGAAGTGTAGCATCCCAATGCATGGTTGTCAATTCCAACGGAGAAAAACGGACAAAGTAATGTTAGCGAACGCTAACATCGAAATTTTTTTGATTGGGATATAGTAATTTCTTATGACAACAGGAATATCGCTTCCCTGATTGGTTCCGTCAAAATGTGCGTGAGGCTTGTCAAATTCCCTGCAAGCGCGTATCATAACTTTATATGGAACTGGAGGGCTGTACGGCAAAGGTTGCAGCCGCCATTGCGGCCAACGGCATTGGGCAACAGGATGGCCTGCTCGTAGGCATTTCGGGTGGGCCTGATTCGGTTGCGCTTTTGCATATGTTGTGCGGGCTCCGGCAATCGGGCCAGGTAAAACGGCTGTTTGCCGCCCATGTCAACCACGGCATTCGCTCTGCTCCGGCAGAGGAAGACGCCGCGTTTGTGCGCGCGTTGTGTGCCGAGTGGGATGTTGCACTGTATGAAACGCGGGTGGATGTGCCTAAACTGCAACTGGAGCTTGGCCAAACGCTTGAGGAGGCGGCAAGGTCTGCCCGCTATGCGTTTTTGCGTGAAGCAAAACAGGCAAGCGGATCAAGCTGGATTGTAACCGCCCACCATATGGACGACCAGGCGGAAACGGTGCTATTGCACCTGCTGCGCGGGACAGGTTTGGCTGGCCTTTGCGGCATGAAGGCGGTATCCGGCGATATTTTCCGCCCGCTGCTTGACGTTTCCCGCGCAGAACTCCTGGCATATGCGGAAGCAAACGGGCTTTCTTACCGAACGGATGAGACCAACATGGAACCTTGCTGCCTGAGGAACCGGATACGGCTTGAACTTTTGCCGTTGCTCAGGGAAGGGTATAACCCTTCCATTTCGGAAGGTATTGCCCGTATGGCGGCCCTGCTCGGAGAGGACGAAGCGTATCTTGCTGCAGAGGCTGCACAAAGGCTTCTAGAAGCCGAGCTACCGTCCGGCGGATATGACCGTAAGCTGCTTGCCTCGCTCCCCATGCCCATACAGACAAGGGCGGTTCGGATGATGCTCTCACGCGAGGGCGCGCTCTACAACCTGCAGCAAGCGGGCGTCTACCGCCTTTGTACGCTGCTCAAAGGCAGGACTGGTACGCGCATGGAGCTTCCCAACGGGATGGAAGCCCAAGTACACTATGATGCTATAATAATAGGAAAGCCGGAAGCAGACGGCGTAGAACCCGTTGAAACCACGTGGCTGTGGCCTGGTGAAACAAAGACACCCCAAGGTGCATATATTGCGGAGTTTACCCCTGGCTGGCGGCAGGATGAGAGCGCGTTTGTTGCGTATATGGATGCGGACAAGCTTCCTGCGGAAGCTGTGGTGCGGACGCGGAGGCCGGGGGACCGGTTTCGCCCCCTGAATGCGCCGGGTACAAGAAAACTGAAGGACTACCTGATTGACAAGAAGTTTCCCCAAACCGAACGTCGGTTGCCGCTGATCGCCTCGGGCGGCGATGTGCTATTTTTCCCGGGTGGGACGGTTGCGCACGCGGTGCGCGTGGGGGAAGAGACGAAACGGGTTTTGCGCGTGGCGTTTGTACCCCGATAGTTCCGGCAAAAAAACATAAAAGAATGCCGGATGAAGCATATGGTTGCCAGCAAACGGCAATACAGATTGTAGTTTGTATCTGATATAAGAAAAGTTACATAATAGGAGGGTATCGTTTATGTGTGCGCAGTTTCGGGAGGATATGGCGGAGATTTTACTTGAGTATGATGTGATTCAGGAGCGCGTCAAGGAATTGGCCGCCCAAATATCCCGTGATTATGAAGGCGAAGAGGTCGTCCTGCTCTGCATTCTGAAAGGGGCCGTCATGTTCTTTTCAGACCTTGCGCGTAACCTTACCGTACAGTGCCAGATGGATTTCATGTCCATTTCCAGCTATGGGGATGGCGTAAAAACCTCCGGTATTGTCCGCATTGCAAAGGACACGGATATGAGCATCACCGGCAAGCATGTCCTCATTGTGGAAGATATTATGGACAGCGGCCTGACGCTCAACTATCTGACGAACCTTTTAGAATCCCGCAACCCGGCGAGCATGCGCATTGTCTGCCTGCTTGATAAGCCGGAACGCCGGGAATGTGATATTACACCCGATTACTGCGGGTTTATTATCCCCAACAAATTTGTGGTTGGGTTTGGGTTGGACTACATCGGCCGGTACAGGCATCTGCCCTATGTCGGCGTGTTGAAGCCTGAAGTTTACACCAAGTAATTTCACAGGCGCGACGCATTTTCGCTTTCTTTTGCGGGTTACCGTGATTGAACAGCGGCGGGCGGTGTGATAAACTATTCAAATGGCGGCGGCGTTTTATGCTGTTGCAATGCAATTTTATGGGGTGCCGCGCGCGCTGCGGCCATCCCAGGAGGATAGGGTAAGTGAGAAGAAATTTACGAACTCCACTGATATATGTCATCATACTCATTGCCATCATACTCATGGCAACCAACCTAGACCCCGTTGGTTCCTCGCCAAAGGCGCTGGAATACAGCGAGTTTTTGGATGCCGTGCGTCAGAACAAGGTTGCGGCGGTTCAGGCGACAAACCGTGAGTTTGTGGGCATTTATACGGGCAGCAGCTATACGAAGGACCAGCTGCCCAACCGCTCGGATTTTACGGTTGTCATTCCTTCCGAGGAAACCTTCCGGCATGATATGGCGATTATCACCGCGCAGCTCAAACCTGAGCTGACGGCGGAAGAGGTTACGGCGGTCGATTATCCGTTTGCCTACAATCCCAAGATCCCGCCTGATCCCAGCTTCCTGGAGATGATTTTGCCCTATATTATACTCTTTGGCGCGTTGGGCATTTTCTATTATTTCATGATGCAGCAGCAGGGCGGCGGCAACAAGGTGATGAGCTTTGGCAAGTCCCGCGCACGTGTGCAGACGGATGGGCAGAACAAGGTCACATTTGACGATGTGGCTGGCGCTGACGAAGAAAAAGAAGAACTTAAGGAAGTCGTCGACTTTATGCGCGATCCCAAGCGCTTTAATGAGATTGGCGCGCGCATTCCCAAGGGCGTACTGCTCGTGGGCCCTCCGGGCACAGGTAAGACGCTGCTCGCAAAAGCTGTCGCGGGTGAGGCAAAGGCGCCATTCTTCTCCATATCCGGTTCGGATTTTGTGGAGATGTTCGTTGGTGTCGGTGCGTCGCGCGTAAGAGACCTGTTTAATACCGCAAAGAAGAGCACGCCTGCCGTCGTATTTATCGATGAAATCGATGCCGTGGGCCGTCAGCGCGGCGCAGGCATGGGCGGCGGCCATGATGAGCGCGAACAGACGCTCAACCAACTGCTTGTTGAAATGGACGGCTTTGCTGTAAACGAAGGCATTATTGTATTGGCGGCGACCAACCGCCCGGACATCTTAGACCCCGCGCTGCTTCGTCCCGGCAGGTTTGACAGGCAGATTACCGTCAATTATCCGGACGTGAAGGGCCGCGAGGCGATTTTGCGCGTACACGCCCGCAATAAGCCGCTTGCGCCTGAAGTTGACCTCTCCGTGCTTGCAAAGCGCACGCCTGGGTTTACTGGCGCGGATCTTGAGAATGTACTCAATGAAGCTGCTATTTTGACGGCGCGCGCAAACAAAAAGTCCGTTACCATGGTGGAACTCGAAGAAGCCATTACCCGCGTCGTGGTTGGCCCGGAAAAGAAGAGCCGCGTGATCACCGAAGCGGATAAGCGCATTACGGCTGTCCACGAAACCGGGCATGCCATTGTGGCGCTTAAGCTTGAGCACTGCGACCCCGTGCATGAGGTATCCATCATTCCGCGCGGTATGGCGGCAGGCTATACCATGACCCTCCCCAAAGAGGATAAATCCCATGTGACCAAGAAGAAGCTGGAAGATCAGATCGCCATGATGTTGGGCGGCCGCGTTGCGGAAACCGTCCGACTGGGCGATATCAGCACCGGCGCTTACAACGACCTGCAGCGCGCCACGGATACCGCACGCAAGATGGTTGTGGAATATGGTATGACCGATGCGGTAGGCCCCGTGTTCTTAGGCGGCCAGGCCGAGGTGTTTATCGCCAAGGATTGGGGGCACCAGCGCAACTTCTCTGAGGAAGTCGCAAGCCGCATCGATGCGGAAATTCGCCGTATTATTGAGGAACAGTTCGAGCGTGCACGCGCATGCATTGAAGAGGACATTGCGGGCTTGGACCGCGTGGCCGATGCGCTGCTTGAAAAGGAGCGCATCGATGGCGAATTGTTTGAACGTATTTATAAAGGGGAGAGTTTAGATACCGATCCCGTGGACAGTACGGAGGCGACAAAGACCGATATTGTGGATGATGTGCCGTAACGCACACTCTTTGGGGAACATACTCCAAAGAATGTATCGGATGCGGCGCGGAACATAAAGAAAACCGGGCCGCCGGGCACATTGTGCCATGGCGGCCTTTTTCGGGGGGAAGATATGCAGCTTCAAAACGGAATGACAGGCAGGGTGGAACTGACGGTAACAACCGCCGATACAGCGCTTGCTTTAGGAAGCGGGCTACTGCCCGTACTCTCTACGCCGCGGCTGGTGGCGCTGATGGAGCAGGCGGCCTGCGCCGCCGTGGAGGAAGTCATGGAGCCCGGTAAAACAACCGTCGGCACCCGCATTGATATCCGGCACAACGCCGCAACACCTTTAGGGATGCGGGCATGGGCGGAAGCGGAGCTCGTCGCCGTGGAGGACCGCGCCCTCACTTTCCGCATTGAAGCGTTTGACGAGGCAGGCAGCATCGCCATTGCGGACCACCAGAGGTTTATTGTAGATTCGGAGCGGTTCATGAGGAAAGCAGAGGCAAAAGCAAAATGAGTCTGCGCATGGATCTGCACTGCCACAGCAGTTTTTCGGACGGCACCGCAACGCCAAATGAAATTGTGCGTATGGCCGCAAAAGCCAATATTGAAATTTTGTCTCTGACGGATCACGATACGCTCTCGGGTGTACCCGATGCGCTGTCTGCGGGTGCGCAGCAGGGCATACTTGTGCTGCCGGGTATCGAAATGGACAATGAAAGCCCGTTTGAGCTTCATATTTTGGGCCTAGATATCGATATTATGAATGAGCCTTTGCAGGAGGCGCTCAGTGAGAGCAGACGGCGCAGACAAAGGCGAAACGCGAAGATATTGGACAAGCTTAGGGACATTGGCTGCGATGTGCGGGAAAGGGTGGCGCAGGTTACCGGCGGCGGTACGGAAACGCGCATGCACATTGCGGTAGCGTTGCGGGACGGGGGCTATGCCGCAACCGTAACGGATGCGTTCCGGCAGTTTTTAAATGTTGGTGCGCCAGCGCATTTTGAGGAACAGCGTTATACGCCAAAGGAGGTCATTGCGCTGTTGCGGGGCGCGGGCGGCATTCCGGTGCTTGCACACCCCTGCCATATCCACCAGAACCCGCACAGGCTGGTTGCGGAACTAGTTGAACTTGGCCTAATGGGGCTTGAAGCATACTATCCCGCCTCCACGCTCGGGCAGACCGCAACGTTTGTCAGCCTGGCCGCGCAGTATGGGTTATTGGTGACCTGCGGCAGCGACTATCACGGCAAAAACCGGGAAGGCACGCCGCTTGGTTGTGCATGGCGGGATGTGCCGTGCCTGAGCCATACGGCAGAGTTTTTTAAGCAAAGGCATAGTTAACAGGTACACTATTAGAGGAACTTATTTTGCAGCCTGTTCACTGGTTGCCCGTATGCCGCAATCCTGCTATAATACCCAAGGGCATGCGGAACAAAGGGCGCAATTGGGCGCTTCCCACCCGTATAAAGGGTGTTTGAATAGTTTCAATGCAGGGAAGAACAATTTTAGTCCAGTAAAGAAAAGGGAGATTAATCGTCATGTATTCAAGCGGGGGAACAATCAAGATATTCGCAGGGCGTACCGGTATTTCGTTTGCGAAGAAAATGTGCGCGTATCTTGGTACACAGGTTGGCGATTCGGAGACGATCGTATTTTCAGAGGGCAATACGTTCGTACGCATCAATGAATCCATACGTGATAAAGATGTGTACATTGTGCAGCCCATCGGCAGGAACCCCAACGATGAGTTTGTAGAGCTGTTGTTCTGGATTGATGCGTTCAAGCGCGCCAGCGCCGATTCCGTCACGGCGATTATCCCGTATTTCAGCTACGCGAAAGGCGATAAAAAGGACGAGCCCCGCGTATCCATCCGGGCACGCGTATGTGCGGAGACCATAGAGCTTGCCGGAGCGGACCGTGTGATTACAATGGATCTTCACAGCCCGCAGGTACAGGGCTTCTTCAAAAAGCCCGTGGATCATCTGTATGCACAGCCCCTGCTTTGCGAATACGTACGGCGTCTGGGCCTAGTGGATGATGATCTGGTTGTGGTATCTCCCGATGCGGGCTTTGCAAAGCGCGCGCGCCAGTTCGCAAGTGAGCTTGGCCGCCCGGTCGCGATCGGAGACAAAATGCGTTCCGGCCATGACGAAAACGCGAAAGTGCTTGAGATCATCGGCGAAGTCAAAGGGAAGAACTGCCTGATCGTGGACGACTTCTCCATTTCCGGCGGTACGCTTATCGATATCGCGCTTGGCCTCAAGGACAAGGGCGCAAACCGCATCTTTGCTGCACTTTCCCACAATGTGTTGAACGCGAAAGGCATACAGCGCATTGAAGAGAGCCCCATTGAGGTGCTGATTTCCACTGACACGGTGGATTGCCCGGAAGCGGCAAACTCCAAAAAGATCAAGCTGATTTCTGCGGCGCCTATGTTCGCGCAGTCCGTTAAGGTCATCCATGACCGTGCGCCCATGAGCAGCCTCTTTAAGCGGGAGTTCACGCAGAGGATGCTTGATATGAGCTTTTCCGAGCAGACAACGCTTTTGAAGGACTAAGCAAACACAAAAAGGTTATTGCGGCAAAGCGTCCATCAGGCGCTTTGCCGTTTTTTTGTCCAGCAGCCCTCCGGTAACGGCGCGGTGCAGGTAACTGGCGCATGCAATATCCGGCGCAAGTTGCGCCATATAAACAAGCGCAAAACAAATATCCTGCAGCAGCAGCTTGCGCTGTGTCTCCTTGCATAGGGCAACGTCAATCTCCATCAGCATTGCTGCTGCTTCTTCAAGATACTCCGGGACATAAGGCGCCCAAAACCGGATGCTTTGGATTGCCTGCCTGCGGGTGACAAAGGATTCATCGTTGCAGCAAGCCATATAGTCAGAAAACGCCCCGAGAAACAGCCCTGCTGTGTCCCACCTGACGTTATGCGCAATCAGCATCAAGCCAATGCTGCGTTGGTAGGAGTTTTCATGACGCAGCTTCTGTTCAAACGTTTCCCAATGGGGGAGGACATCCGGGGTGGATTGGCTGCGTGCGCACAATGTGAGGAGGGCAGCATAGCGGATCGCATCCTCCTTTTCCTGCAGCAGCGGAACGAGCGAAGCGATTTCTTCCAGGGTAAGCGAAGCGGCATAGGACTCAGGTTCCGTTTTGCCGCGAAGTATAAGTTCTGCAATATCCATACCGCTCCCGTCCATTTCATACGTTTTGAGTTTTTTTGAGCATAGCATAAATTGGAAGCAAAAGAAATGATGCATTCAACCCCGAAGAAAGCGTGCGGCTGTTTCAATCGCATGCCTTCGGGTATTAATAAGATACGCAGGTGGACAAAGGTTATCCTTACGAAAGAGGTGATACCCTTGTACAACACAACACATTCATTAAATGGCATTCGCCATGGATGAAAGAAGGTGATACCCTTGCAGGAACGAGAGGTTGAAAAAACCGTTCAGGGACGCGCCGCGGTAGATGGAGCGGGCGTACGGCTCACCCGGGTGCTCGCGCATAACGAGGTGGAGGAATTTGATCCCTTTCTGATGTTGGATTCCTTTGACTCAACGGATCCGGAGGATTATGTGAAAGGGTTTCCCACACATCCGCACAGGGGGATTGAAACCGTCACCTATCTTATTGAAGGGGAAATAGAACATCAAGACAGCTTGGGCAACAAAGGCGTCATTACCTCCGGTTCAAGCCAGTGGATGACAGCCGGGAGCGGTATTTTGCACCAGGAAATGCCGCAGAAGAGCAGACGGATGCTCGGTTTCCAGCTTTGGCTCAACATGCGGAGCACAGAAAAAATGGCAGAGCCGAAGTATTTTGATATTACACCGGATAAAATACCCGTCGTCCGGCAGGAAGGCTCCACCGTGCGTATCGTGGCGGGAGAATATAAAGACGTAAAAGGCGTCACCCCGCACCATCTCCAAGCGGCGCTGTATGATGTAGAGCTTTTGCCCAACAGTACGCTGACATTACCTGCAAAATCTGGGGAAACCGCATTTCTCTTTCTGGTAGAAGGTACGCTTCGCGCCAAAGATACAGACATTCCAGAAAAATGCGCTGCATTGTTTGGGCAAGGCGATTGCATTACGGTAACGGCTCAGAACCTGGGAGCGCGGTTTGCGTTTTTCTGTGCGCCCCCTTTACACGAACCCATCGCTTGGGGCGGACCGATCGTAATGAATACGCAACAAGAACTCAGGGAAGCGTTCTCGGAATTACAGAACGGAACATTCATCAAACACAAACCGGTACGATAGACAATATCTCCCCCAATAAAACGGCTCCCCCGCAAACGTTGCGGGGGAATTTTGCTGTATCCTGTGCTTTCTTATCTTATATGCCATGATTTTCAACTTGTTCACAGCATGCGCACCCGGCATTCTTGCACGTGCGTCTGCCGGTATGGTACAATTATTCAAGCAGTAACAAAGAGGAAAAGGCTGTCCGCAGAGCGAGCGTGGCGGCCTTTTTAGCCAGTATACGGATATCCCACAAACCGTAAGGAGGAGTCACGATGCGCGCTGTGGATTTAATTGGAAAGAAACGGGAAGGGCATGCGCTTACGAGTGGAGAAATTGATTTTCTGATACAGGGCTTTGTAAAGGGAGAGATCCCGGATTATCAGATGTCTGCGTTTTTGATGGCCGTCTGTTATTCCAAAATGGATGCGCGCGAAACCGCTGATTTGACACTATCCATGATGCATTCCGGAGATGTGGTGGATCTTTCGGATATCCCGGGCGTGAAAGTGGATAAACACTCGACCGGCGGCGTGGGGGATACCACCACGCTTGTAGTTGCGCCGCTTGTCGCGGCGTGCGGCGGCAAGGTAGCAAAGATGTCCGGTCGGGGGTTGGGGCATACCGGCGGGACGCTCGATAAATTGGAGAGCATTCCGGGCCTTACCATCGAACAGCCGATGTCCGATTTCAAAAAGCAGGTGAAGGAATTGGGGCTTGCCGTGGTGGGCCAATCCGGAAACCTGGTGCCTGCGGATAAGCTTTTATATGCGCTTAGGGATGTGACAAGCACCGTCAAAAGTATTCCGCTTATTGCGTCAAGCATTATGAGCAAGAAGCTTGCGGCGGGGGCCGACGCCATTGTGCTGGATGTAAAGGTCGGCACCGGCGCGTTTGTGGAAACTTTGGAAGAGGCAAAAGAACTTGCTTCCACCATGGTGGAAATAGGCAAGCATTTAAACCGCTGTGTTGTTGCGGTCATTACAGATATGAACCAGCCGCTAGGCCTTGCCGTAGGCAATGCGCTTGAAGTGCGGGAGGCCGTGGAACTTTTAAGCGGAAAATTGCCCGCAGGCGATCCCCTCTATGAGGTCTGCATGCTGCTCGCAAGCCATATGCTGCAGCTTTCCGGCCTTGCCAAAGAGGATGGGGAAGCCCGTGAAAAGCTGAAAACTGCGCTCAACTCCGGCGCGGCGCTTGAAAAACTCAGGGAAATGGTACGCGCCCAGGGTGGCGACGCTTCCTACATGGATGTCAAAAAGATCGACGAGCTGTGCAAGGTAAAGCAGCATATCCCGGTTTACTTGGACGATGCGGGTGAAATAGAGAGGATGGACGCCGCGAAAATAGGCCTTGCGGCTCAGCTGCTGGGTGCCGGACGCGCGCGCAAGGAGGACGCCATCGACCATGCGGTGGGTCTTGTCATGCATAAGCGTCTGGGCGATGTGGTCAACCCCAAGGAACCGGTCTGTACGCTGTATGTGAACGATGACAGCCGCGTTGCGGAAGTGGTGACTACATTAAAAGAGGCGATTTCTGTAGGCAGCCGGAAGTCCGCGATGGTTTACGGCGTTGTGGAGTAAGAACCCTATATAGAGGAAACACTTGAGTAGAACCGGCTTATAGTTTAATCAGCAACGGGGGATGAAATGGAACAGCAAAAAGAGAAACTGCTCATAGCAATTGACGGCAACAGCCTGATGCACCGGGCATATTACGCGCTTCCGGCTATGACAAGCCGCGAAGGTACGCCAACAGGCGCGCTGCATGGCTTTTTGAGCATGCTCTTTAAGCTGATTGAAAAGAAGCCGGATTATCTCGTTGTAGCGTTTGATTTGCACGGGCCGACGTTCCGACATATGGAGTATCAGGAATATAAGGCGGGCAGGCGGGAAACGCCGGAGGACTTAAGGCCGCAGTTCCCGCTGCTGCAGGAACTGTTAAGGCAAATGGGCATCACCGTCAGCACCTGTGAAACCTACGAGGCGGACGATATTTTAGGCACATTCGCACGTATGGCGGAAAAAGAGGGTGTGTCTTCTCTGCTTGTTACCGGAGACCGTGATGCGCTGCAATTGATTACGGAGAAAACACATGTCCTTTTAACCAAGAAGGGAATTACGGATACGGAGGAGATGGATAGGGAAGCGCTGATGGCGGCCTACGGGCTTAGCCCTGACCGCATGCGGGATTTAAAGGGTCTCATGGGCGACAATTCGGATAACATTCCCGGCATTCCCGGCGTGGGGGAAAAGACGGCGGTCAAGCTTTTAGCGGAATATGGCACATTGGAAGACGTACTTTCGCATGCGGAAGAAATCAAGGGCAAGCTTGGCGAAAAAGTAAAGGAGCATGCGGAGCTTGCGCGGTTAAGCTACCGCCTTGGCACCATCCACCCCGACGCGCCGATTACCATTGGTTTAAAGGACAGCGCGTTTGTCCCTTCCCGTATGGCGGGGGCGCTGCCTAGGCTGCGGGCGCTGCAGCTAAACGCCATCGCCAACCGCCTGCCTGCCGCGGAAGAAGCCCCTATACCAGCCAGAGAACACAAACATGGCCCCCGGGAGACCGTGGAGCTTTCAGATCTTGATGCGCTCAATGGCAGGCTTGACGAGTTTCTCAAAGCGGAACGCATCGCGCTTTACGCGCAAGGGGAGGAACTCTTTCTTGCTGCGGAGGAATGCAGGCAATACCGCATAAGCCTTGCCGGTACGCTGCTGACGCCGGGCCTTGACATTGGCGAGGTGCTTTGGGCATTAAAACCGCTGCTTGAAAATGATAAGCCACAAAAACTGTTGTTTGACGCAAAGAAGTGGATGCACCTGCTGTCCCGTCAAGGGATAGCGT
>JAEXTB010000125.1 GCA_023453725.1 Bacillota bacterium
CAGTAAACCATGACCAGCCATTGCTTCTTGGAGCAATCCCCATCAGCATGAGCATGGGGAAGCCGAATATGATTGCCCAGGTCTGCTGATAGATGAGGTTACTCGAAGCGGGCGTTTCAAACAGCGGATCGATTTCGCGCAGCAGGATGACGCCGGTGCTTGCGGTGCCTGTAAGCATGCCATAAAGGGCAAGGAAGGATTCATCCGAATAGGAGGGGAATAGCTTTTTGCAGGTGTAATGACATTGCCAGTATGTAATCAGAGCGCCGACCACACAGATGATGGTGAGCGGAATGACAAATTGTTCCTGGGAGAACGCGGAAAGGTCAATGGCCGAGATGGAGGCCACCACCATCAAATCGAACATCACACCCGCGATCCGGTTGAGCATGAAGTTGTTGAGATAATCGCGATGGACGATATTGACCTTTTTGAGACCTTTTAAAATGTTCTTTAGCGCAATGGCGAGGAAGGAGCCAATCAGGAAGTTGAATCCCCAAATGAGCGGCTTGACCGTGCCGGAGAAGAACCCGCCCAGGCTGTCAAGGCCAATCGAAGCGCCCCGCATCAGAAGGTAAGCGGCAATGTAGGTAAGGAACACAAAACCAAACTGTACGGTGAGTTTATCAAGCGATTCGGTGAGCGGGATTTCGCCTTTTCTTGTAACCATCTCGGCGGAGAGATCTTCCACTTCATCTGCGTTCAATATCTGTTGCTTCACGCGGCCTTTGCGCTTCATGTTGTTCAAATAAATGACGCCGCCGATGCCCGAGGAGATAAAGCCCATTGCTGCGACCGTCAGGCCAAAGCTTGCGCCGCCCGTAAAGGCTGGATAATCCGTGGCGGTGGAGTAGATGTTGCCCCAGTTATATGCCTGCCCGGGGCCTTGGCCATACCCCATGGGCAGCAGCAGGCCGGAAGCGGGCCAGTTGCCCAGTATATAGGAGAGGCCAAGCGTGATGGCGAGGCCCACGAGCCCCTGCAGCAGGTAGGAGGAGACCACGGTCAGTCCCGTGTTGAAAATATCTGTCTTGGAGCCTTTGTCCGAATGCTTTTCGGAAGCCTTCAGTGCTAAGGCGATGAAGCCAAGCCCCAGACCATGGTAGGTGAGCGTTTCCATAGTAACTTTGTGGAACATGGGCTCGCCCGTGATGCTTTCATAGATGGAGCTTGCAATCAGAATGAGAAAGCCGCCGATTACAGAGCTTGGAATAAGCGATTGACGCAAGGGTTTGATGGTGCGGCGGAGCATATTGGCAATGAGCATACCCGCCATCAGGATGCCAAGCTCAATAATCAGCGCCCATATGCCGCTGTCCCAGAAATTCATGCCACTTGTCATAAACGATCCCCCTATTAGTTGCCTGCAAAAATTCCTTACAATCTAGCTCATTATAGCATACTTATGCAGCGAATTGGCGAGGCCTTGTAGGTGCGCGTAAAAACCGCGTATGCGGCAGGTAAAAAAGCTTGCAGATATCCGTCGAAAACGGCCGAATATAGGATTGTAGTCTATTTTAATATGTACTATAATTGATGCGTATGTCGGAACACGTGCATAATTTGCACACCGCTCTTTGTTCCCACATAACTCTTCCCGTAGTACAAGCATCGGCAAACAACAAAACCATCGCGGAGATAAATAATAGAGGTGAAACGATGGTCGGTTCCGCTGGTGGTTCAGCAACCAGAAAACATTCATGTAGCCGTTCAAGCCGATTCTGGGCGCTTTTTTTAGGCGCCTTGCTTTTTATGGACGCGCTTTTTTACGTTTGCCTGGCAGGAAATAGACCGGCAAGCGCGCCTGTTGTACTTCTTGCAACCGGCGCACCGGCGCTTGCATCCGTCGCGGGCGGATGGCAGCTGATTGCGGCAGCCCTGGGTGCCTGCCTGCTGATTCTGTTGGGTACCGTTGTATATCATAACCGGAATGGGAAAAACCGCAAGCCCGGTTTGCCGGAACTGTTCGAGTGCGCGTTTGACCAGGTGCCTTATGGCGTTGCAATCGGGGAGGACTGGGGAACTATAGTGTACCATAATCCGGCGCTTTCCAGGCTCCTTGGGATGCCGCCCGAACGGATGAATCAGCTGCAGCCGCGCGATTTTTTGCGTCCGGAGGATGCAGAACTGGTCCTGAAAAACTTTGCTGCACTTAAGCGCGGCGAGACGAAGGAATATAACCTGGAGACGCGCGCAGACAAGCTAGATGGGACGCGCATCTGGCTTAAAATCAACTGCTGCCCGCTTTCGTCGGAATTTGGAAAGCATCCTCTGCTTATGACCACATTGGAGGACATCACCGATTATCGGGAAACGTGCCAGGCGCTTACCGAAAGCGAACGAAGCAAAGCTGTGCTTCTAAGCCATCTTCCCGGTCTTGCCTACCGCTGTGAGAATGACAGGGACTGGACCATGCGTTTTGTTTCAGATGGATGCCTTGCGCTTACAGGGTATACGCCCGAAGAATTGATCAACAATAACGTTCTTTCTTTTAATGATCTGATCAAACCCGTCTATAAAGATATTTTGCACAGGGAATGGGACCGTGTGCTTGCGCTAAACAAACCGTTCCGCTATGAATATGAAATTACAGCAAAAAACGGAGACACCAAATGGGTGCTAGAAAACGGGCAGGGGATTCTGGACGAAGACGGCGCCGTCCAGGCGCTTGAAGGTATCATTATCGATATTACGGAGCACAAAAAGCGCAGCGCCCAAATTCAATACATGCACGATCACGACCTGTTGACTGGCCTTCATAACCGGATTTGCTTTGAAGCCGAAAAGCAGAAGCTGGATAGAAGACGTCCGTTTGCGCCGTATGCGATTATCATTGCCGATATTAACGGCCTCAAGCTCATCAACGACGCGCTGGGCTATGTGCGCGGTGACGAACTGATTGTTACGACCGCCATGCTGATAAAGGGATGCTGCAGCTCCCGCGCCGTTCTCGCACGGACCGGCGGGGATGAATTCAGTATCCTGCTTCCCGCTACAGGGCACGAGGGCGCGGCGGAACTGGTCAGAAGGATTGTCGAGAGCTTTGAGAATTACAACAAGAGCAATTCCGCGCTCGGGTACGATATCAGCGTTTCTTTCGGCTTTGCCGTAAAGCAGCGCGAAGAAGAGAGCGTGGAAGCGGTGACAAAAGCAGCCGCCGAGTATTTGAACAGCCGGAAGCTGCTTACGCGCAAAAGCTCTCATAACTCCATATTAAGCTATGTCATGGCCACCATTTACGCGCGCAGCCAGGAGACGGAAGCCCACGCCAAACGGCTTGCCGGGCTGGCGACGTATGTGGGAACCCGCATGGG
The DNA here is from genome assembly GCA_023453725.1 of Bacillota bacterium. Classification (GTDB taxonomy): domain Bacteria; phylum Bacillota; class Clostridia; order Christensenellales; family CAG-138; genus JAEYLA01. The sequence continues at coordinate 3,315 of JAEXTB010000125.1, forward strand.
ACTCACGCAAAGCAAGCTCGACCAGCTCGAGCTTTTTGCCATGCTGCACGATATCGGTAAAATCGGCGTGGACGACCGCATCCTCAATAAGCCCGAAAAACTTTCCGGTGAAGAATGGGTTGCCATGCGCCGCCATCCCGAGATTGGTTGCCGCATTGCGACAGCTTCGCCTGAGCTTGAGCATATCGCACTGCTTATCCTTACACATCATGAACGGTGGGATGGCACCGGATACCCTGTTGGATTAAACGGAGAGGAAATCCCGCTGCTTTCGCGCATACTCGCGGTTGTGGACGCTTATGACGCCATGACGCAGGAGCGTATTTACCGTAAGGCGCTGCCGCGGGTGCATGCCATTGAAGAACTCAGTAAAAATGCCGGCACGCAATTTGATCCCTACGTTACGGCGATTTTTATTGATTGCATACAAGAAGATTTGTTGCTTACTGCGAGCGTGGATACACAGATGCCATGCGTGGAGGGGACGGAAATATGAAAAAAGCGGTAGTTGGGTTGATGCTGTTCTTTGGGCTGCTTTTCTCCCTTGCTTCAAGGACGGAAGCGGCCAGCAGCGGTTTTCTGGAAATGATGCAGACACATCCCGCGGTTATGCTGCTGGTTGATGCCTATACCGGTGAAATCAAATACGCAAACGAAGCTGCCGTCCAGTACTATGGCTACGGTTTGGATCAGTTTACCGCCATGAATATTACCGAGATCAACGCAGCTCCATCTGCGGAGCTGCAATATCGGACGCGGGAGGCCTTTGGAAGCCGCGGCAGCACGGCGCAGTTTACCCACCGGCTTGAGGATGGTAGCCTCCGTTCTGTAGAGATCACAGCGGGCATTGTAACGGTTGATGCACGTTTGATGAACCTGCTGATCATACAGGATGTGACCGAAAAAGTCCATCTGCTGGCGAACGAGCGGGAGCAATCCAGGGCGCTTGCCATTGTCGGAAGCGCCGTGGCGCTTGTGCTGCTTGCGCTCATACTTGGCATCAGCGTCAGCAGAAGGCAATTAAAAAAGTCGAATGCGTTAATGCGCAGTTTTTACGATGCGGATGAAAGTGCCCTGTATTTAAAGGACGAGAACTTTCGGTATGTATTCGCAAACAGGGCATTTGAAAAACTGTATGAAAAGAAAGACATTGTTGACCGGGATGATTTTGAGATTTTTGACGCGGAGTTTGCACGGAATCGCCGGCAGGTGGATACGTACGTGCTCAAAAACGACGTGCCTATCTCGGAGGAAATGGAGCACAACGGTAGGATACTTAAAATCAAAAAATTTCCTGTTGAGCTGATTGACGGCAAGCGCGGCGTAGGCTCCTATGCGCGCGATATTACGGATGAAATCCGATATGCAAAGCGGCAGACGCTTGCGCTCAAACGGGGCGAGATTGCGCTTTCCATGATGAATGGGATTTTCGAGAGCGAAGACGAACAGCTGACCTATGTGCTGTTTCAGATGCTGGAACTGACACAAAGCAGGCTTGGCTGCATTTATCTGTATGATGAAGAAAAGCGCGAGCTGACGCTCAATACCTGGCTGGATTATGAAAACCAGGAGAGCGGTGCACCCGATATCTGGCGCACCGCGCGGGTAGAGGACATCGGCATATGGGGAAGGGTGTTGATGGAACGGGAGCCCGTTATCATCAACAGCTTTCCTGAAGAAGCGCGCCGTTATTTTGAAATCCGTTCGGGGCAGGACGCAGCCCAGACGGAGCGGATTGAGGTTACAAATTATCTCGGGTTTCCCGTCATAATTGATGGCGTAATTGTTGGGGCTGTTGCACTTACCAACCGCGTGGGGGGCTATGACAACGAAGATGCGGATGAGATGAGCCTGCTGATGGATGGCGTATGGAACTCCATTAAGCGAAGGCAGGCGCTTGCAACGCTTTCCTTTGAGCGCAACAAATACCTGCAGACTCTCATTTCCATCGGGGACGGCGTCATGGTGGTAAACGCGCAGGGAATGATTGAAATGCTAAACGGCGTTGCGCAAAAGCTGACCGGCTGGAGCTCACTCGAAGCCGCGGGGCACCATTACAAAGAAGTGTTTGTACTCTCGCACGAGCAGCCCGGCTTTAGCATTAAGGACCCGATAGAGGATGCGCTTTTGACCAACGAGGTGCAGGAGCTTGGAAACCACGCCATGCTCACATCAAGGGACGGCTCTTCGTATTATTTGGAGGACAGCGCGGCACCTATCCTGGACGAGCAGGGGGTCACGGTTGGCGTAGTGCTTGTGTTCCGGGATGTGACGGATAAAAAAGAGCAGCGCAAAAAGATAGAATTTTTGAGTTTCCACGATTCGCTCACCGGCCTTTATAACCGCAGATTTTTCGAAGAGGAAATGCAGCGCGTGGACGCCTTGGGCGTATTGCCCGTCTCCATCATATTGGGCGATGTCAACAGCCTTAAGCTTACGAATGATATATTCGGTCACGCATTCGGGGACATGCTTCTTGAAAAGGTTTCGGAAGTATTGCGCGGCGCATTCGGCCCGCAGGATGTCATTGCCAGGTGGGGCGGAGACGAGTTTGTCATTCTCATGCCGGGGGCATCGTCTAAACAGGCGGAACGCGCCATAGCCATTGTAACGGAATCCTTTAGCAAAGAACAGATCCGCGCAATCCGCGGCAGTATTTCCATGGGGTATGCCACAAAAGCAAAGGCAGAGGAGCCCATTAACCGCGTGCTGGCTACAGCGGAGGAAAACATGTATGCCGTCAAATCCCTGAGCCGGGATGACGTGCGCAGCCGCGCAATTGAGGCCATTACAGACTCCTTGTATCAGAGCAGTTCCCGCGAGCAGGAGCATTCCGAGCGCGTGAGCGAGCTCTCTGTGCTGCTTGGGCGCGCCCTTGGTCTTTCCGAGGTAAAGCTCAAAAAGCTCAAAGAAGTTGCCCGCCTGCACGACATCGGCAAAATCGTGCTCGATCCCACCATACTCAACAAAAATCATCTGTTGACATTGGAGGAATGGAATGAAGTCAAGCGGCATCCCATCATTGGTTATCGCATATTGAACGCGTTTGACGATACCGTGGACCTTGCGGAATCCGTACTCGCGCACCATGAGCAGTGGGATGGGTCCGGCTACCCCAAAGGGCTTAAGGGCGAGGAAATTCCGCTGCTTGCCCGTATCATTGCCGTGGTGGAAAGCTTTGAGCGCATGACGCATGATTCGGATAATACAAAGGCGAGGACAAGGGAAGACGCGCTCAGAGAGCTTCGGGAGAACGCCGGGAGGCAGTTTGACCCCATGCTTGCAGAGCTGTTTGCCCGCATGCTCGAGGAAGGGCTCTAAGCCTGACCATTGCGGGCGCTCCGCCACAAGCTAATCAAAAAGAGATGCCGGCCGCTTATCGCGGCCGGCATTTTTGTATACTCGATCGGGCACAAAGGGTATGCA
>JAEXTB010000138.1 GCA_023453725.1 Bacillota bacterium
CACATCCTCCTTCTTCTTGCCCACGACCCGGAGGGCGTTGACTAGCCCTGCGAGCGTGACGACTGCGGTGCCGTGCTGATCGTCATGGAATATGGGAATGTCGCACTTTTCCTTGAGTTTCTTTTCAATTTCAAAACAGCGGGGCGCCGCAATATCCTCCAGGTTGACGCCGCCGAAGGAGCCGGAAATCAGGTACACGGTGTTGACGATTTCGTCTACATCTTTAGATTTAATGCACATAGGAAACGCGTCCACGTCTCCAAAGGACTTAAAAAGCACGCATTTGCCTTCCATCACGGGCATGCTAGCTTCCGGGCCGATATCACCCAAGCCAAGCACCGCGGTGCCGTCGGAAATGACGAGGCAAAGGTTGTGGCGGCGAGTGAGCTCATAGCTCAATTCCACATCCTTTTGAATCTCAAGGCAGGGCTGCGCAACGCCGGGCGTGTACGCAAGGGACAGATCTTCCCTTGTTTTGACGGGCACGGTGGAAACAACCTCTATTTTGCCCTTCCATTCCCCATGCTTTTTGAGGGATTCCTTTGCATAATCCATGTTGCCTCTTTCCTTTCCTGCTATGGTACAAAATTCACAAACGCGGCATTATCAACACTATACCTCTTTTTGTGTTTGCCCGCAATGTTTGCGGAAGAACGCTTGCTGCAGTCCTTTCCTCGAATTTTGTGGCACTAGGCACGCAGGATATCCGCAATCCATTCAGCCTGCGGCATGGGGAGTGACGCCTCAAGTGCATAATTGGCGGCAATCCCCTGTATGGCTCCCCAATACGCCCACAAAAGCGCCTCAGGGTCTCCCTGCTTAATACTGCCTTGCCGTTGCCCTTCACGGATAACGGGCAGCAGCGGACGAATCGGGTCCATGCCGGAAAGCAGCTCTTTTACGGAAGGCGGCACGTCCATGCTGTTCTGTGTACGGCTAATGAGCAAAAACATTTTTGCCACAAATCCGCTTTGTTGAATAAACCCGAATATGGCTTTTGCCATTTCCTCAAACAGCTTGAGCGGTGAGATTACTCCCGCCCCCATGCTCTGCCCAATCAGGTCCATTGGGCCGCTGATGCCAAGCTTAATCAGCTCCAGGTAGATCTGTTCCTTGGATTCAAAGTAATTGAATATCAACCCGGGGCTGATGGAGAGCTCTGCCGCGATATCCCGGAGTTTCATACCCGCATAACCATGTGTGAGGATGCGGTCCATACAGCAGGAGAGAATTTGCTCGCGCCGGAACTCGCGCTGCTCTTCCCGCCTGCTCATGCGCGTACCAGACGCCCCGCTTTGTTTGCGGCTTCCTTGCCATCCTGCACGCAGGTACACATACCCGCTCCGGCAAGAGTCCATTGCCCGCACAGCAGCAGGTTCTTAATACCGGGGACCGTCTTTTGGATTTTCTTCGTCATCGCCCCAGGTATTGGCGCAAATCCTTCATAGGATCCCTTGTATGCGTTGGTCAGCCGCACGTAGGTAACGGGGGTTGCCACGTCCGTCACTTCAATTTCCTGCCTGAAGCCCGGATAATGCTGTTCAATGGCGGCCGCCACATCATCCGCGAGACGCTGTTTTTCCCTCCGATAGGCATCCTTATCGGTTTTATGCAGCTCTTCCCAATAACCAAGCGGTGCGTCGAGCATGACCATGACGCTGCTTTTCCCTTCCGGTGCCGCCGACGGATCAAAGTCAAACGAGCGCAAGTGGAAGGCATTTGCCGTGGTCTCCGGCGAGGTTCTGATTTCACACTCCCAAATTTCTTCATAGGAGATGCCGAATTGTTTCTTTACGCCAAACGAAACAACCGCGAGCGGGTCAAAGAGCCTCGCTTCACGCAGCATTTGGTCAAGCTGCGGGTGTGGATATTTCCCCCCCAGCAGCTTGTTCAAAACCGTATGCATGTCGCAGGCGGCAATTACGGCATCTGCACGGTGGATTTCCCCCTTGACACGCACGCCTGCCGCACTGCCGTTTTCCACCAATATTTCTTCGACAGAAGCGTTTACATGCAGCCGCCCGCCCGCCTGTTGGAGCGTTTTTTCCATGCGGCGCATAATATCCCGCGCTCCGCCCAAAGGATAGCCCGCGTTGTTGCCCATGCGGGTTCCCATCATCATCATCAAGCCGCCCGTAACAAACTCCGCGGGCATTAAGTTTGTAATCAGTTTACGAACAACAGGGCTTTTGAAGCGCTGCACATATTCGCCGATTGTCTTTGTCATGTGCTTGCCCATTGCCATCATACCGGCGCTGCTTTTGAACGCCTGAAAGAACTCCGAGACGTTTTGAATATTAACTGGGATCAGGCTGTTTGCCACGCTTTTGATATCATTGCACAGACTGTCGATTGGTGCGCTATCCTCAGGGGACAGTCCTTTTAAATATGTGCGGAACGCTTCCACCCGCATGGGGATGCGGTAAACAACGCCGTCAATTTCTTTTGAAATGGCCTCGGAAAAATACAGCGGCGTATTTTCCTCCAGCGCGCCAACTTCGCAATAAAGCCTCTGAAACCCGTCCCCAGGCTTTAACCCCACCATCCAATGAACGCAGCCGTCAAACCAATAGCCGCCACGCTGCCAGGAAGTACACACGCCGCCGGGCCAGGGCGCATGCTCATATACATCTACCTCAATCCCTTTTCTTGCAAGGCAGATGCCCGCGCTCATCCCCGCCAGCCCTGCGCCGATTACCGCAACACGCTTTGACATACCCGTTCTCCTTAAAATTATTAAACAGATGTTCAATGAACATCTGTTTAATAATTTATGCCGTTTCTCAAAAATTGTCAACCCTAATCTTTGCAGCGCAGCCGCATTTCTTCATTCTTAATTTCCCACTGTATCAGGAACGTCAAAAGCCCCCGAAGTACAATAATCGCGCCCAATATGCCAAGTTCGCTCCAGTCCCGTACAATGACGGTACGCAGCACTTCACTGCCCAGCTTGAACTCCAGCGCAAATGCGATTCCCTGCGCAAGTTTGAGCCGTACATGCGCGTCTTTGCGGATAAAGCCTACGATCCCGCGAACACCGCTGAAAATCACGATGATAACACCGGAAAGCTCCATAAGCCATATGCCGATTTGCACAATGTTGTGGAATAAGGTTTCAACGAGTTCCATAACAATCACCTCCGGCTTTTGATCAAATCATACCATGCGGCAGCTATTATGAACAATGCCTGCGGTTTTGATTTAGATGACGCGCTTTTCGCGCCACCTGCCGCTGCGCCAGCGGATAAAAATCAGTATGGAGCGCACTCCCCAATCAATATACATGGCGTACCAGACGCTGTTGAGCCCCAGATGGAATACCTTCGCAAACACCGTGCTCATCCCCACGCGGAACAGCCACATGGAGAACATGGACACAATCATGG
>JAEXTB010000229.1 GCA_023453725.1 Bacillota bacterium
AGCTTATCCTTCACAAAGCCCTTGCCGGTTTCGCTGGAGAACAGCCATACCAGGAAGTCAATGGAGGCCTGCTGTTTTTCGGGGGAAGCCTGACTGTTGATGCACAGGTAGTTTTCGGTACCGATGCATAGGCCCTGGTTTTCTTCGCCCGCAACGCCGGTATAGATGGGCAGGAACTTGATATCGGCGTCAGCCACCGTGTTGCCTTCCACACCGAGTATCTGGGAAGCGCCCCAGTTGCCGTTTTGCACCATGGCGCAGCGCCCAAGAGCAAATTCAGCCATGGAGTCGTTGACGGAAATGTTGCCTAACAAGCCCTTAGCAGAGACGGAGTTGTTGAGATAGAGATCGAATACGTTGTGGTAGTTTTCGCCGTATTTAAATGCGATGGTGTCCGCCGCAAGGCCGGCCAATACGGTGTTGTCAAACGCGGTGTTGTCCTTGAACTCATAATAGAGCGGCAGGTTTGCAAGGTGGGTCTGCCAGCGCCATTGTTCGCCCGCAAGCAGGGAGGTGGAGGCAAATACGCCTTCAATACCAAGCTGGTCCTTCTTTGCCTGCATATCTTCCACAACGGCCTTGAGCGCTGCAAAGTTCTTGATTTCGTCCATGGACTTCGCTTTTGCGCCGTCCAGAGCAAAGTACTTGCTCATAATGGCGTTGTTGTAGATAATGCCGTAGCCTTCCACCACGTAGGGGATGCCGTATACGCCTTCTCCACTTGCAACCGCCAGGCTCTTATCGGAAAGCATGCTGTAGAGCTCGCTGTCCTTGAGATCCAGGCAATAGTCCTTCCAGCCTTCGTAACCGACAGGCCCGTTGATCTGGAATATGGTTGGGGCGTCAGTCTTTGCGATTTCACTCTTGAGGGTGGATTCATAAGTACCTGCGGCAGCCGTTTCTACCTTTACCTTCACGCCAGTCTCGGCCTCATACGCTGCGGCTATATCGGCGTAGACTTCTGCAATCTCGGGTTTGAAGTTGAGGTAGTAGATTTCTACGGGCTCTGCCGGGGCAGGTTCTTCCGCCTTCTGTGTGGGCTCTGCGGCGGGAGCGGGCGCTTCGGTCGCTGCGGCGGGCTGGGTGGTGGGCGTGCACCCTGCAAACGCGGCGGCGCACAATAAAAGGACGAGCAGGAACGCAAGTGTCTTCTTCATTGATTACACCTCTTTCATGTTATTGGTTGGGCTTTTATCGATGCGGACACTGCCGCAAATCCAGCAAGACTTGAAGAGCGAGCGTGGGAATTGTTTTTATTATCCTTAAGAAACGGTGATGTTTTGGACGGAACCGCCCTCGCGCAGCGTGGTGGTGAGCACCACATGTCGGTTGGAGCCTTTTTCTTCAATCAGGTCAATGAGGATATCAGCGCTTTCCTTTGCCATTTCATCGGCAGGCTGCTCGAGCGTAGTAAGCGTGGGGACGGTGTATTTACTTAGCTCCAGGCCGTCAATGGCGATGACGGAGCAGTCTTTGGGAACGCTTAGCCCGTGGTCCGTAATGGCTTTGATGGCGGCAATCGCCATGGCATCCGCAATGGTAAATACAGCGCTAAACTCTACGCCTTTGTTGAGGAGGCGCTGCATGCCATGGTAGGAATCTTCCATATTAAAGCTGCCGGTACATTCCACCAAAGCCTCGTCATATGTAAGGCCGCAGTCCAGCAGCGCCTGCTTGTAGCCGGAGAAACGTAGTTCGCTGATGGAGGTATCGCTTTCCTGTTCAATGAGCGCTGCAATGCGCTTGTGCCCGCAGGCGGCAAGGTATTTTACAGCGTTGTACGCTTCTTTTTTGTCGTCCACAGCAACGGAAGAATAGCTTGCGGTATCCAGGGTTCCAAACGTATTGGTATAGCTGCAGCAGACAAACGGAACGTTCAGACGCGTCGTATCCTGCGGGCTGTAATTGAACCGGCCGCCCAGAAGAAGGATACCCAAAAGCTTGCGCTCGGTTGCAAGGGAGCAGGCTGTCTTGATTTCATCATCACACGAACTGATCTGGTGCAGCGCCACCGAATAGCCGCGCCTGTGAATTTCCTGTTCCACGCCTTTGATGACCCGCGTAAAGAAAGGGTTGGAGACGCCGCGCACCACAAGCGCAATGGTATCGGAGCTGGTGCAGACAAGGTTTCGGGCGCTGTTGTTGGGGATATATCCGCTTTGTTCAATGACTTCTAATATGTGCTTGCGGACGGAGTCGCTGACATCCTGATGGTTGTTGAGTACGCGCGAGACAGTGCTCACACTTACATTGCACATGCGTGCAATATCCTTGATTGTGTTCTGCTTCACAGCGGGTTCTTCCTTTATGATAATAGTTGATGGCATTGCAGAAGCGGATACGGAGGCTCTTTTTTGAATGATAAGACCGGTATAAACGTGCTGGAAACGTTACTGGAAACGTTTCCGGGAAATTACGAATTCATTATATCTTGTGGACAAGCGGGTTGTCAATACGATAGCGGCCGTCCAAAATTCCCGGGAATTTTAGAGTCTGTCCTTCTATGCATCAGTGCGGGAGGACGAAAAGGATATATAGATTTTCTGCATACACTTGCAAACAGCGCGCGCATTCGCAATAATAGATGCGGGAGGATATGTTAGATGCTTTTATTGAAAAACGGATTGGTATTCACCATGGCTGGCCCCGCCTTTACGGGCGATGTATTGTTAAAGGACGGCAAAATTGCCGCTGTTGGAGAGCATGTAAGCGCTGATGGCGCTGAGGTTGTGGATTGTACGGGTAAATGCGTGCTGCCCGGTTTTGTAGACGCCCATTGCCACATCGGCATGTGGGAAGACGGCATGGGGGATGAGGGCGCAGACGGCAATGAAAACTCTGACCCCATCACGCCGCAGATGCGGGCAATCGACGGCTTAAATCCGTTTGACCCTTGTTTTAAAGAAGCGCGTGCGGCTGGCGTAACCACCGTGGTAACTGGCCCCGGCAGCGCCAATGTGATTGGCGGGCAGTTTGCGGCATTAAAAACGTATGGCCGGTATCTTGAAGAAATGCTTATTCAGGAACCCATCGCCATGAAGGCCGCGTTCGGCGAAAACCCCAAGCGTGTGTATGCAGAGCAAAAGGAAACGCCTTATACCCGTATGGCAATCGCTTCCCTGTTCCGCGAGGCGATGGTAGAAGCGCAGGAATTCGCGCGCAAGCAGAAGCTGGGCGAAACGGATGAAGATAAGCTCCCTGACCGTGATCTTGGCCTCGAAGCGCTGCTGCCCGTATTGCGCGGAGAACTCAAGCTTAAGATGCACGCCCACCGTGCGGACGATATTCTTACAGGCCTGCGCTTAGCCAAGGAATTCAACCTTTCGGTAACGCTTGACCACTGCACCGAAGGGCATCTCATATTGGACGTATTGAAAGAGCAGACCGAAGCGCTGGGTGCCGGCGTTATTCTGGGGCCGCTGTTCTCCGACCGTTCAAAAATTGAACTTAAGAATATGACATTCCGCGCGCCTAAGCTGATGCATGAGGCGGGTATTCCTTTTGCGCTGATGACGGACCATCCGGTCATTCCCATACAGCACCTTCCTGTCTGTGCGGCGCTCTGCGTGCGCGAAGGGCTGCCCGAGGATGCGGCGTTACGTGCTATCACAATCAACGCTGCAAACATCGTGGGCTTAAGTTCACGCGTAGGGAGCCTGGAAGTAGGCAAGGACGCAGACGTTACCATTTTCGATGGGCATCCGCTTGATGTGCGGAGCCATTGCCTGCGTACCATCATCAACGGGGAAACCGTGCATCTTGCAGATGCGTAAGGGAGGGTACCATGCTTCGACCGACACATACCATCATTGATCTTGACGCGCTGCGCCATAACATCGTTGCATTGCGCGAGCATGTGGGCAAAGATACAAAATTTATGGCGGTGGTCAAGGCCAACGCCTATGGCCACGGCATTGTGGAAACATCGCTTGCAGCCCAGAATGCGGGCGTGGAGTATTTGGGCGTATCCATTCCCGAAGAGGGCATGCGCTTAAGGGATGGTGGTGTGAGGGCCAACATCCTCATACTGGGCGGCATGCTGCCCGAAGCTGCGGAGCTTGTCGTAGCGTACGACCTGATTCCTACCGTATACAGCCTGGATTTGCTTGAGGCGCTGCAAGAGGAGGCCGGGCGGCATAACGCCGTCTGCCGCATCCACATCAAGGCGGATACCGGCATGAACCGTATCGGCGTAAAATCGGTGGAGGAATTCCGTGCGCTGCTTAAAAAAGCGCTGCAATGTCCCAACATACTCGTGGAAGGGCTCTTTACGCATTTTGCCGTGAGTGAAATAGAGGACAAGAGCTTCACCAGAGAGCAGGGTAAGCGTTTCCTTAATTATATCGCCGCTGCAAAAGAGATGGGACTTTCCCCGATGCTGCACGCAAGCAACAGCGGGGCGCTATTAGACATGCCGGAAGAACTGAAGTTTGATATGGTGCGCGCAGGCATTGCCATGTATGGCTACCATCCCTACCCTGGCTGCGGTGAAAGCGTGGATCTGAAACCGGTGCTCACATGGAAAACAGCCATCACCCATGTCAAAGAGATTCAACCCGGGGATACAGTGAGCTATGGGCGGCGCTATACCGCAACAGAGCCACGAACGATAGCCACCCTCCCGGTAGGCTACGGGGACGGGTACAAGCGCTGCCTCTCCAATAAGGCGTTCGCCCTGATCCACGGCAAACGGGTACCTGTTGTGGGCACGGTCTGCATGGACCAGTGTATGGTGGATGTAACAGGCGTTGACGGCGTACAGGTTGGGGATGAAGCGGTGCTGCTTGGCTGCCAGGGCGATGTTTGCTTTGACGCGGATGAAATGGCGGTGCTTGCGGATACCATCAGTTGGGAGATACTCCTCTGCATCAGCGACAGGGTGCCGCGCGTCTATATCGGCGGTTACCGGGCAATATAGCACTTATAACGGAAGAAGGGGGAAACCCTTTATGCGCCAGGTACTCACCCCCGCGCAAATGCGCGGCATGGAAGCTGAGATGATCGAACGCTGCCGCATCCCCGGCCTTGTGCTCATGGAGCATGCGGCTGCCGGGGTGGCAAGGGCTGTGCTGGGCTTGCTGCCGCGGCAAGGCCGTGTGATCGCTCTCTGCGGGGGCGGCAACAACGGCGGGGATGGCTTATGTGTGCTTCGGCAGCTTTACACGCTGGGCGTCAAAGCGCAGGGTGTACTGCTTGTGCCGCCGCACAGCCTCAAGGGCGACGCGCTGCTGCAATATGAGATGGCATCCGGCTGCGGCATTCCCATACTGGATGCATCGGATGGAGCGGATTTCTCACTTGCGGCGGATGTATTGATTGACGCGCTGTTTGGCACAGGACTTAGCCGCGCGGTGGAAGGTGTGTTTGCCCGCGCCATTGAACGGATGAATTCGTCCGGCGTTCCCGTGGTTTCAGTTGATATCCCTTCGGGCATCGATGGTGAAACAGGGCATTTGCTGGGTGCTGCTGTACGTGCAAATGTTACGGTCACATTTCAGCATCAAAAACTGGGGCATCTTTTGTTCCCCGGCCGCGCATACACGGGCGATATTGTGGAGGTTCCCATCGGCCCCAAAATTGATTTGCCGGAAGCCGCGTTTGTTCTTGAGGAAGCAGATATTAGCCGCCTGCTGCCGCCCCGCCCGCAGGACACGCATAAGGGCAAAATCGGGCGGGCGCTGCTTGTTGCGGGGTGCAAAAACTATGCAGGCGCTGCATTACTTGCCGCTAACGCTGCGCTGCGCGGAGGGTGTGGGCTGTTGCATGTGGCAGTGCCCAAGGGCATCCATCCCATGTTTGCGCAATGCCCAGGTGCAATTTGCCACCCGGTGGGAGACGGGGACGAATGGACTCTTGATGCGGCAAACGATGCGATGGCGCTCATTGAAAAAGCAGATGTGCTTGCCATCGGCCCCGGCTTGGGCGGGGGAGAGGGCATCGCGCCGCTCTTAAAAGAACTGCTGCTTTCGCAAAAGCCGCTTGTCATCGACGCGGATGGCTTGAATACGCTCTCTAAAAACCGGGCGCTGTTTTCTTTGCTGCATCGGGACGTCATACTCACCCCTCACCCGGCGGAAATGGCGCGGCTGATCGGCGGCAATATAGAGGATGTACTGCAATCGCCCATTGCTATTGCAAAGCAGGCGGCATCAGACTGGCGCTGCACGGTTTTATTAAAAGGGACGACGTCTATCATTACGGATGGCGCACGCGTATGCCTCAACACCACCGGCAACTCCGGCCTTGCAAAGGGAGGCAGCGGCGACGTGCTGACAGGCGTTGCGCTTGCACTGCTCTCACAGGGGCTTTCCACATATGACGCAGCCTCTGCGGGCGCATATCTGTTGGGAAGTACGGCGCAAAAGGCATATGAGCTGCTCCAGACTCGTGTGCTGCTTGCTACGGATGTGATCGATGCGCTGGGGACGTAAAAACGGGAAGCGCGAAATAGACATCTGCTTGAATGGATGGCGCATCTTGATCTTTTAGGTGGGGGGTACATGTATGCAAGAAAAGGAAGTCCTGTTTGTGCTGCTGGATCAATTTTCTGATTGGGAAGCCGCCCCTTTGGCTGCGGCACTCAATGAACTGAACCCGGGCCGCGTGAAAACCATAGCGCCAACAAAAGAGCCGATTTTCTCCAAAGGAGGCTTTTGCGTATTGCCGGATTACGAGTTTAAATCCTATTCCGGCGAGTTTGATGCGCTTATTTTGATCGGCAGCAGGGCTTGGAGAAAGGATGCGGCAAAAGCGGCTCTTCCGTTGGTACAGCAAGCGGTAGAGCGCGGCAAGGTGTTGTGCGCGATCTGCGGTGCTACGGTATTCCTGGGCGTAAATGGGTTGCTTAATAAGGCGGCACATACCAGCAATACGCTTGCCGATCTTCAGGAAGCGGCGGGCAAAGCCTATACCGGACAGGATCGCTATCAATTGCAGCAGGCCGTGCGGGACAATACGCTTGTTACGGCCAACGGTACCGCGTTTCTGGAGTTTGGGAAAGAGGTTATGCTTGCACTCAAAGCGGCCCCGGCGGAGGAAATTGAGGAATGGTACCGGGATTTTAAACTGGGATATTACGATGCGCGGGGATTGGCAAGAAGCGCCCCAAGCACAGACGATGGAATAAAATGACATAACGGATGGTCCAACAGGTTTAAACTCTAAAAAACGGTGTGGCTCTAAGAACGGCTATACCGTTTTTTCTTGAATTCCGGATGCTTCCTGCCTAGTGCACGTACCCGTCGAAGTTTGCCGAAAGTGTGAAATCGGCGCGCGGCGGTGCTATAATTGGCTAAGGGAAAATTTAAAATTATTCTGAACATCTGGGGGCGAATTTTATGAAAAAAGCTGTCTGCAGCATACTGTGTCTGTTATGCATCCTGCTGTGCGCCTGCACGCCCCAGTTCGAGTCGCTTGAGGAAGCCGCCGATGCCCTTGCCTCGCAAATTCCGTCCCTGAAACCTCTGGAGTCGCCTGCGGTCGCTAGGACGCCGGAGGCGACACAGCCGCCCGTATCCGCTAAAACGCCGGAGGCAGCACAGCCTGTCCCCACACAAATGCCCTCGCCTTCGCCCACACCAGAAGGCCCCAGGATGTATTCGAGCTGGGCGCATCTGATTTCCTTTGATCCGGAAACAGGCGTGGCGCAGTTTGATTATTTTGACATGCTCCGCGGCGACAAAGCGGTGGAGTATCTCGTCGAGAACGAAGGGTTTACGGAAGCCGAGGCGAAGGAGTACCTTGAACCCGATTCGGTATATGTGGAGAAGAACACAAACAAGGCGCTGCGCGCAATTGATATCGATGACGTTTCGCTCAAACTCATGTGGCAGGCAAACGGCAACCATGTGCCGGATGTGGAATCCGTGTTGTCGAGCGCATCGGATTTTCGCAAGATCTATCAGCTGGAGGCCGATCTGCTGCTGGACTCGTATCCCTTTTATGTCGAAGTGAACAGCGACGGGGAAGTAACGCTCGTGGAGCAGGTATATAGGGCATAGGCCGGACTAATTGTATAAACAACTGAATATTCACGGTCAGGAAAATAAAAAAGGCTTGCCTACAAAAGGCAAGCTTAGGAGAGTTGCTGCAGCAACAGCAACGTCAGCGGCATCCGCATCTATTTCCGCAGCAGATAACGACCAGTAGGAGTATAAGACATAATCGCATCGTAATCACTCCCTGTAATGATTTGCAACCAAAGAGAAGCAGACACAGTACAGAGTATGCTGAAAGCGCGCTATGTGTGCAAACTGAAAAGAAGGACCTGCCTACAAATCCTGCAAGTCGGAGGCGCCAAGATCATTCTCCAAATTGTCTCTTCCAAGGTCGGTATCGATGACCGGATATACTTCGGAGATCGGTGCCTCCAGTTCGCCTTCTATGAAAATTCTTGTGCGTTTACTGCTTTTCTTATTCATAGCCAACACTCCTTTCATGGAGTATGGCCTGGAAGGGGTAGGATTATGAGTACGAATGCATCATAAAAAGCTGCCTAGCACCTGACATATTTGCGCTTAAACCCCAGCCTTCCTTTGTCCGCCGCTTTTCGGATTTCATCAGCCGCTACAGGCACGCTTAATTGGGTTTTGCCCCGGAACACTTCTACAGTTCCGATGGCGTTTGCAACGGATACCGCTTTTTCATGCAGCGGCATATAGGAAATCCCTACGGTTAGTACAAAATTATTCATGGCGTATTTGGCACGGTCAGGGCTGCTGTGAATCGTTTTCTCTACCGTTTCCAGCATTGTATTCAGCTTTTCTCGATCAAACTCCGCATCCTTACGGTTGCCCAGCAGCCAGCAATAGCAACTATACCCGGCGGAGAGATACAATTCTTTGCCGGATGCAATCCACCTGTCGGAAACAGCCTGCGCAAAATCCGTTTCCGCAAGCGTTACAGCCACAATAAAATCTGAAATCATGTAGAAATAAGCGCTTTGCATCCATCTGTCAAAATCAGCTTCGGTCATGGCTTTTGGGTCTGCAATCATACCGGCGAGATACATGGCGTCATAATTGCCGGTCGCATAAAGCGCCTCCGCAAGAGGCTGATTTTTCTTGATTTGTTTGACGAGCGGCTTCATCGCCCCGGTTGCAACCCCCAAAAGAGGTTCGCGGGCGCCCTGCTGCATATATACTTTTTTGGTTCGTTCCGTCCCCAACATTGAAAGCTCCTGTAAAACTGTTTGAATGTCCACAGAAATCCCCTTTCTGTCTGCAAAATTCATTTTTATTATATCACACAGCCGGGTTTTGAAATCAAAGATAGCATTTGCCAAAGGTCGACCCGGATTTGCGAAAATCAAGTATGTTCTAGTGCAGAAAAAGAGCCGGATAAAATCCGGCTCTTTACTGCACCCAGTATCAATATAATCCCTTACGGGGTTACAGCAAGTTCTGTTTCAACATTGGTTTGAGAAAATTCATACCAGGATACATCTTCTTTTTCATCTTGTTCTTTCATGTAAGATTGATACGCTTCTTCCGTAACTGCCTCATTCTCAATGAAGTATGATATGGTCATGCCATCATTGCTTTGATTTGACTGCATATACGCCAAAATTTCAGTTTCATAGGCGTCTGATTGGAACTTCATTTTCCCATACCCATTGTCCGCTGCACCGCTGGAATAAGAAAATGTTCCGTCCGCTTTGAGCCATTCTAAACCTCTGTATACAATGTTGTATCCATAAACCTTACCATCCACCATATGCAGGATTTCGTAAAACTCAGGATTATCCTGTACTGTTAACTCAAGAACAACCTCGGGCGCTTTGTCGCCATCCATATCAAGCACCGCAAAACGTGATGCTTTGAATATGGTTCCATAAAGCTCTTTGTTCGTTAAAAAGTCGTTCAGCAATACTTCCTTCTTGTTATCTGTGCTGAAAAACTCAGCATTGTTCAACAATACAGCCTGATAAGGATTTAATGAGGATTCATTATCAGAAGGCGTTTGAGGCGCTGCGGTTTTACTGTTGCCGTCTGGGGAAGCAGCGGGGGAAGGGGAATTCGAGGGGAGAGTGGTGGCCGGAATGTTGTCACCACCTCCATTGTTGCTGTTGTTCAGGTCCAAATTGTTTTTGCTGCCGGAACACGCAGTCATGGAAGCGCTTAATAAAAGCGCAAGGACGACACCCATCACTCGTAATTTCATCTGATCTCTCCTTTAAAACTAGGTTGTCCCAAAATAACAAAGGAGCCCAGATTTTTCTGGGCTCCTCGTTGGTGCCGAAGGTGGGACTCGAACCCACACGGTATCGCTACCAACGGATTTTGAGTCCGTCACGTCTGCCATTCCATCACTTCGGCGGGTCACAAATGCTATTTTACTATACTGGGAATTTGATTGCAATGCCCTTTGTTGAGAAAACTTGCATTTTCAAAAATGCATACGCTTGTTGCAGAGAAAGATGAGTTCTTTTGAACAAGCAAAGAAGCAGTCCCGATCGAATTCTCATCGAAACTGCTCCTTTGCTTAGGTTCCTATTATTAGAAATGCATGGGAATAAGGTCGATATACGCGGAGAGCGGCGCATCCTGCATGAGGCAGTCGATGATCTGCCTGCCCAAAGGATGCAGCTCCTCGATGTTGTACTTTGCCGCTTCGCTCTTGAAAAAGTCGGTCAGCATCTCGGCACCCGCCGCATATCCGTCTGTGCCCAACTGCGCCTGCATTTCAGGCTGCAAAAAGTGCTTGCGGACAAACTGCCCATCGAGCTTCAAAGAGTCCAGGCAGAAACCAAGGAGCTCGCACCGCGCTTCCACAAGGTGTTCAGGCTTGAACTTCGCGCTGCCGCGCCGCGCAATGTATTCGCGTGCGATCCACTGCGGCATAAACCCGACCTTGTATGCGCCGATGTGCTGGTTTGGAATGAGAACATACCTGGTTCCAGACGCCCTCACAATCTGATCCAGCAACAGGTTTGCCTGCTTGATGCGCTTTCCGGTTGCAAAGGGCCAATAGGAACCCACGCCTTCGCTTGTCATACCGGCCGAATCGATGATGCTGGGGTTGTTGAAACCGCGCGGCGCAACAAGCCTCCACAGCCAGGCGAGGGAAGGGGGGAGGATGTGCAGCAACCCTAAGATGCCATAGGAAGGATTGTCCCTTGTGCTCATGGGTGTGCGCACGCCAAAGCTGCGGACGTCAACCTCAACGGCTTCCTCTACGATATCCGGCACAAGACGCCGGGGGAGGATTACGCGCGGGTTGGGGCAGGGCTTCCCGTCCGAATCCATCGTATGTTCCCAAACAAGGCAGGTAGCGCCTTCAACGCCTTGGATGTTTAAGAACACAAGGGGTTCTTTCGGCTGTGTCAATATCTTTTCGTACTGGGGGGATGTGCCGTATTGCTTGATATGGTCCAAGCGCAGGAACCAGCCTTGTTCCGCATCCTTTACCACAAGCCGTCTGCTGCCCTTTTGCATGGCGGGATGGCACAGCGCCATATCGTCCGTTACAGGGCGAAGCGTGCAGGTATCCGAGAGCTCCATATAGGTTTTCTCGCCGGTGACAAGGTTTTGCCCCAGCATAATCCTACCGTCCGGCTCTTTGTGGATGTTTTCGATCATCTCGCTTTTGCCGCCGCCCGAAGCCCCTTCGTGCATGACGACGATCTCATTGTCATAAGGGGTAACAACTTTAACGGTGGAAGCATGCGCCGTCACCCAGCCTTCCCGCTCGCCGATGTTGAGCAATACGCCATATATGCCCTTCTTGGCGCTCGGGCCCGGGTACAGGTTATAGGAGAACACTTCGTGTAGGTCCTTGAGCCTGTTGTGGACGACAATCTGCTTGCCGCTGAAATGGGTGTGCCGGAACGTCGGCGCAAGATATATGATCGCCTTCGGCTTAAAGCCTTCGGGCACATCCTCTAAGGGCAAAAATCCTTGCAGGTCCGCAAGCGCGCCTGCAAAAAACGCGGCGTTGAGCGGCGCAATCAAAAGCGAGTCATAGCCGAACTCAGGCCCGCCGGACATAAACGGCATCACAATGAGCTCCTGGCCCTTAAGCCAGTCAAACGTGGCCTGCCGCAGGGGTTTGAACGGCTCGCCGTATACGTCTGCGTATCTCGCTTTGTCCGTTTCACCGTCGTCGCCCACAATCAGGCAGTCCGGGTCGCGCCTGCGCATATAGTCTTCCGTGTAATTGACGACGATGCCGTTTTTGCACCGTACCACGGTCGCCTCCAGCTTAGCTTCGCCGGTTCCAACCTCATATTCCACGTTGTAGCTTTGGTTTTGTGCGCCGCCGAGGGCGAGGCTGATTAACTCTTCCCTTGAATTGGGGCAGAGGATGCTCTTGCTCCAGTTCAGAAGAAGCGCGACGTCGCTTGGCAAACGAAGCTTTTCCATCACCTGCTGCTTGATACTCTGCTGATCTACGCGATACCGTTTGACTGTGCTCAACTGGCCCATGTTCACTTGCATGACTAAAATCCTTTCTATAAAAAAATGCCGATATGCCAAACGTTACTTGGCATATCGGCTTACTTTCAACTTAGCTCTGCTAATTTGGTTCGTCTTCCGAAATTACTTTTTTGTAATCATTTCTTCAAGGTCACGGTCCACCGTGATCACAATCATATTTTCGCCGGTCTTTGTGCTGATGTCCGAATGGGTGCTGACTATGGCTACATCGATCACTTCCGTAATTAATGTTTCCAGATATCCTCTCCCGCCTTCAAACAGCGAAGAACGCATTTTTTTGAAGAGCTCAATCCCTGCCGGAGTGTCGGTCAGCTTCTGCTCGGACGGGCTTAAAAACCCCGACAATCTTACTACAATCAAGTCCTTGACAATAAAAGTACGTATCGACTTTGGGCCTCTGCCCATGTACTCCATTTCAAACTTGCTTACCGCTTCACTGAGCTTGGCTTCCAATTGGCCTTTCGTCATGAACAAATCACCCCATGATATTTCATATTTTAGCGAAAACAACGTGATACGTCAAGAGATTTTAATTAATATGCAATTTTTGCTATTGTATATTGCATGATGAAGTCGTTTGCCTCTATAACCTTAGAGGCCTGCTTTAGAGTGGGCTTGGAAAAGTTGCAAAGAAATAAGCCGCAATGCGGCTTTTAAGCGGATGGTATAGGCCAAAAGCAATGCGCAGTAGCGCAAATGGCTGCTGTTAACGAAGGAGTCTGCTTCCCGCTTTACAGTTCACCAAACGCTACAC